>NZ_JBVJKN010000009.1:0-264967 GCF_055585225.1 Streptomyces sp. NPDC053673
ACGCCGCACCCACCCCTCCAGCGCGGCGCGTTCCTCATCCGACAGCGTCAACTCGGCCTTCGGCCGCCCAGTACGTGCCACAAGCCAAGCCTACACATCTAAACAGAACTCCTGACTCAGAAGACTAGTAGACCGGCTTCTGCGGTTCGATCTGGTTGACCCAGCCGATCACACCGCCGCCGACGTGCACCGCGTCCGCGAAGCCCGCCGACTTGAGCACGGCGAGCACTTCCGCACTGCGGACACCCGTCTTGCAGTGCAGGACGATCTTCTTGTCCTGCGGCAGGTCCTGGAGGGCGTTGCCCATCAGGAACTCGTTCTTCGGGATCAGCCGCGCACCCGGGATGGAGACGATCTCGTACTCGTTCGGCTCGCGGACATCGATGATGTCGATGTTCTCGCCGTCGTCGATCCACTCCTTGAGCTGCTTGGGAGTGATCGTCGAGCCGAGCGCCGCCTCCTGGGCCTCCTCCGACACGACGCCGCAGAAGGCCTCGTAGTCGATGAGCTCGGTGACGGTCGGGTTCTCACCGCAGACCGCGCAGTTCGGGTCCTTGCGGACCTTGACCTGGCGGTACTGCATCTCCAGGGCGTCGTAGATCATCAGCCGACCGAGCAGCGGCTCACCGATACCGGCGAGCAGCTTGATGGCCTCGTTGACCTGGATGGAGCCGATGGACGCGCAGAGCACGCCCAGCACGCCGCCCTCGGCGCAGGAGGGAACCATGCCCGGCGGCGGGGGCTCCGGGTACAGGCAGCGGTAGCAGGGACCGTGCTCGGCCCAGAAGACGGAGGCCTGACCGTCGAAACGGTAGATCGAACCCCACACATACGGCTTGTTGAGCAGCACGCACGCGTCGTTCACCAGGTAGCGGGTGGCGAAGTTGTCCGTGCCGTCGACGATCAGGTCGTACTGGCCGAAGATCTCCATCACGTTCTCGGCTTCGAGCCGCTCTTCGTGAAGGATCACGTCGACGTAGGGGTTGATGCCCTTGACGCTGTCACGGGCGGACTCGGCCTTGGAGCGGCCGATGTCCGACTGGCTGTGAATGATCTGGCGCTGCAGATTCGACTCGTCGACTTCGTCGAACTCCACGATGCCGAGCGTGCCGACACCGGCCGCGGCCAGGTACATCAGGGCCGGCGAGCCGAGACCGCCGGCGCCCACACAGAGCACCTTGGCGTTCTTCAGCCGCTTCTGCCCGTCCATCCCGACATCAGGGATGATCAGGTGGCGGGAGTACCTGCGGACCTCGTCTACGGTGAGCTCGGCAGCCGGCTCGACCAGGGGTGGCAGCGACACGGAGACCTCATCAATACAGCTGGTCGTTGTCAGTACGGTTGTTCTCGCTGTAACAGTGCCACGCGTCTTCTCATTCCGAGACACCCGGTCCGATCTGCGAGACGATTTCGTCCCAGTAGCCGGGCAGCGCGTCGAATGCTCCGTTTTGTCCCACCCGGCTCCCCGCGGGACCTCCCACCCGGCCGCATGTCCGGGCACCCGTCCGATCGGTGAAGAAGATCGTTCCCGCTCCCTGCCAGCGGGCGATCCGTACCGCCTCCTCCAGATGGGTCCGCGGCACGCCGTGCACAAAGTGCGCAAAGCGCTCCGGCGGGTAGTCCGCGGTCCACTCCGCCACCTGGGACCAGCGGTAGTCGGCCCATGGCCCGGAGAAGGTGACGAGCTGGTCGGCGGCCTCGGCGTACCCCGGATACGGGTGTGTGCCATGGCCCAGGACCAGATGCCCGCCCTCCAGGACCGCCTCCAGCGTGGCCGTCGTACGCCGCACCTGGGGCAGGTCCGCGCGCTCGACCGGGCAGCGGTCCAGCAGGAACCCTCCGACCCGGTACCAGTCGAGGTAGCGGTGGGCGTCGGCGACGATCTCGGCGAAGGGGCGGGTGCCGTACGCGAGATCGAGATGGCCGAGCACCCGGATCCCGGCGTTGCCGAGCTTCCCCGCGGCCTCCAGGCAGTGCGGGTCGGGGCAGGTGCCGGGCCCGTCCGCGACATTGAGCACCGCCCAGTGCAGCGGGGTGCCCGGCCGGGTCAGCTCGGCCCATTCGACCGGGGCGAGCAGCGGATGCGCGTAGCCCGGGATGCCGAAGCCGAGCCGGTCGGCGCCGGTCGCGGAGAGCATGGCGTCCGTGGTGATCAGATGCGGCATGCCGCCTCCATCCAGATGTCCGCGAGGGACTCCTCCAGGTTGATCCGGGGCCGCCAGCCCAGCCGGTCGCGGGCGGTGCGCACATCCGCCTGCTGCCAGCTGCCGCAGCCGTCGGGGTAGGGGTACGGGGTGGCGCCCAGGTGCTCGGCGAGGGACTCGGGGCCACGGGGGGCTCCGATGACGGGGTGGCCGGGGCGCGTGGGGGGCGTGTCGAGTTCGTGGAGCGCGCCGGCGTAGCCCGCGACCCGGGCGAGTACGGCGGCGGCGTCACGCAGCCGTACGGCCCGGCCGGTGCCGATGTTGACGACGCCCTGGGCGGCGGAGAGGGAGGCGGCGTGCACGGCCCGCGCCACGTCCCGCACGTCGACGAAGTCGCGCTGTACGCCGAGGCCGCTGAGCTTGAGCTCGCCGTCGCCGGACTGCATGGCACGGCGCATGGCCTCGGCGAGCCGGCCGAGCGGCGATCCGGCTGGGGTGCCGGGACCGACGGGTGAGAAGACCCGCAGTACGACCGCGTCCAGGCCGGAGCCCAGGACCAGCTCGGTCGCGGCGAGCTTCGAGACGCCGTACGGGCCGCCGGGGCGTGGTACGGCGTCCTCCGCGGTCGACGAGCCGGGCTGCGAGGGCCCGTACTCGGAGGCGCAGCCGAGCTGGACGAGCCGGGCGTCGCAGCCGCTGCGTCGCAGTGCCTCGCAGACGGTGGCGACGGCCACGGTGTTGTGCCGGGTGAGTTCGCGGGCACCGCCTCGGGTGGCGCCCGCGCAGTTGATCACGACTCCGGGGTGGACGGCGTCCAGGAAGCGGGTGAGCGCTCCCGGGCTGCCGCCCGCGAGGTCGAACCGTACGTCGGCGTCGTCGCCGCGCCCCAGCGCGGTGAGGTGCACGGCCGGATCGGCGAGCAGCCTGTCGGCGACGAAACGGCCGAGGAATCCATTGGCTCCGAGCAGCAGCACCCTCATCGCGCGGCTCCTCGGGGCCGACGGGCCGGTGCTGGGTGGTGCGCAGTCATTGTCGTTCGTCTCCTCAGGGGTGGTGGGTCGGGTATGCCCGCGGCGTCGGCTCCGCGGGAGCGCGGGGGGCAGGTGGGGGGGTCAGGTGGTGTGGGCCGAGGCCCGGGAGAGGGCGGCGGTCGCGTGGACCAGCAGCCCCAGGGCGGCGGCGCCACAGGCGAGGGCCGGTACGGCACCGGCGCCCAGCGCGTCGACGGTCGCCTCGACGGGCCGGGCGAGGAAGCCGCAGCCGGGAAGGCGGCCGCCGAGGACGGCGGCCAGGGCCAGGGCCTCACCGGCACAGGCGGCGGCGAGGCCGGTGGCCGCGGCCTCGGGGAAGCCGTGCACGGTGAGCAGCCGGGAGAGGAAGAGCAGCAGGCCGAGGGCGATGGCCGGGCCGAGTGCCAGCGGGAGCAGCACGGAGGTCAGGACGAGCAGGCCGGTGAGAGTGGCGGCGTACAGGGTGACGACGGCGAGCAGCAGGGGGCGCGCTCCGGCCGCGAACTCTTCGAGGCCGCGGCTGCCGCTGAGCCTGCGCCGGGCCTGCACGGAGAAGAGGTGGGCGGTCCAGGCGGCGGGGGCGACGGCGAGGGCGAGGCCCACGAGCGGGGCGGGCGTGAGGGACCAGGTGCCCTCGGGCCCGGCGCCGGTGAACTGCTCCAGCAGCCCGTCGCCGAGCAGCGCGTAGGCCGCGAGCCAGCACACCAGGAGGCGCGTGCCGGGCACCGTGCGCCCCGACGCCCGCAGGGGTCCGCGCCGCAGGCTCCACGCCAGCGCGACGGTGAGCCCGATCCCGCCCACCGCCCCGGCGGCGAGCCGTGCCGTGTCGTCGGTGAGCCGCAGGGCCAGGGCGGCGAGGACGGCGACGGCGCCCGGCAGGAGTGTGTGTCCGACGTGCGCGGTGCGCGCGCCGCGCACGTCCCGCGCCGGGGGCCGGGGGCTCGCGTCGCCGCGCGGCACGCGGGCGTACAGCTCCTCGGCGAGCGAGAAGACATCGCGGTGCCGGAACCGGGCGGCGGTACGGTCGGTGACGCCGTGTGCCTCCAGCCCGGCGGCGATCTCCAGTGGGTCGACGGCCCGTTCGCACAGTTCGCGGTGGCGGTGCATGAGCGCCTTGACGGGATCGGCGGGCCCGCGCCGCGCCGGCTTGTTCCGGGCGCGCCCGGGCCCGCCGCCGGTGGGCTCGTCCTCCAGTGGTTCCCGCGAGCGCGCGTCCCGGTCCCCGCGGCTCGCGGGCTGCTGCGGCCCGTCGACCAGGACGACGGAGCGCCGCGCGGGTCGTGGACGCATCGCGGAGGTTCTCTCGGGGCGAGGGGCAGGGGTGGAGTCAGGCATCGGGGGCTCCTGGGGCGGCCGCGGTGGCCATGGGCGCGGGGCCCGCCCAGCGGGGGCGGCCGCGGCCGCCGGTCCAGTGGCCGGGGACGTGGGCTTCTGCGGGGGTGGCGAAGGGCAGCGGCTCGCCGTCGTCGTCGACGGCCTCCGAGTCGCGGTGGACCGGGCTCTGGGAGATGAGCTCCAGGTAAATGCCGCGAAATGCCGCGAGATTCTGCTCGACGGTGAAGAGTTCGAGTGCCCGGGCCCGCGCGGCCGCACCGAGCCGTTCACGGCGCTCGGGGTCGCGCAGCAGCGCGAGACAGGCGTCGGCGAGCGCCCGCGGATTGCGCGGGGGCACCACGAGCCCCGTACCGCCGATGACCTCGACGACGGCGCCGACATCCGTCGACACCGTGGCGCGGCCGCAGAACATCGCCTCGACGAGACTGATCGGAAAGCCCTCGACGACGCTGGAGAGGACGACGACTGCTCCGGCGGCGTAGGCGTCCGCGAGGTCCGGGGCCTCGGGGCCGCCGATCTCCTCGAACGAGACGGGGTTGTCGCCGACCGCGTGCGCGTCGGCCGCCTCGTCGGGAAAGAGCTGCGCGGCCAGCGCCTTGCAGTGCGCCACGTACGCGCCGCCCTCCCCGCTCTGCACGGGCGCGCTCAGGATCCGAAGCCTGGCCTCCGGCTCTTCCTTGCGCACCTCCGCGAAGGCGTGGAGCAGGGCGATGAGGTCCTTGGCGGGTTCGATCCGGCCGACCCAGACGAGGGTGTGCGGATCGCCGTCGTCGTCCCCCTCCCCCACGGCGGTGAAGCGTTCGCCGTCCATGCCGGGGTAGACCGTGCGCAGTCGGGCGGGGTCGGCGCCGCACTTCTCCTGCCAGCGCCTGGCGTGGGTGTTGCCGGGGGTGATCACCGACGCCTGTCGGTACACCTCGCCCGCGAGGCAGCCCTGGAAGGCGGCGAGCAGGGCGCGGACGGGCGCTCCGAGCGGCGCGTCCGAGACGGCGAGGTAGTGCGCCCGGAGCTGCACGCCGTACTCGGTGACCAGCAGCGGAACCCCGAAGAAGCGTTTGGCCAGAAGGCCGGGCAGGGCTGCCGTGCCGCCGGACGCGGAGTGGCAGAGGTCCACCGCGCCGAGCGAGTCGTCCCCGTACCAGTCGAGCGAGAGCGGGCGCAGTGCGCGCTCCAGCTCGTCGGTGAAGGCCAGGTAGTCGGGCACGGTCGCCGCGTGCACCGCGCGGCGTGCGCCGGGGGCGCGGCAGGCGGATTCCAGGATCCGTACGGCGAGTTCGGAACGCAGCGCGGCGTACAGCCCGCCGGACTCCCTGGCCAGTTCGGCGAGCCCGTACAGGCCGTCGGCGAAACCGCCCGCCTCGCCTTCCGAGCAGACGGCCGCGGCCAGTTCCTTGAAGTGGGCGGCGAACCGGCGCCGTTCGCGCCGGCCATACGCCCGCCCGTCGCCCACCACCACCCTTCTGCGGAGGCCCTTCGGGCCGCCCCTGTGGATGTCGTCCTCGGGCGCCCACAGCGGCGCGGTGCGTACGCGCTGGACGTGGGGCGGCAGCGCGATCCAGCCGTCGTCCTCCTGCTGGGCACTGCGGCTGAGTGCGTAGATGTCGAAGTCGTGCTGCGCGAGCCCGCGCACGAGCCGGTCGCACCAGAGCCTGGACTCACCCGTCGCATACGGATAGCCACCGTCCGTGAGTAGTCCGATCCGCACGAGCACACCCCCGATCTCCTGTGTGGGCGGCCGCCGTTGGTCCGGCGGCTCGCAGCGGGAAGACGTTATGCGGATACGCCGGTGGCGCGATGGACGGTTGTCCATCGCGCCACCGGAAGGGGTGAATGCACGTAACTTTCGCAGTCTCGTAGCGTTCGGTCGCGCTACAAGCGAATTCCGTTACGCTCCGTCAGGCCGCGGCCAGCTCCTTGCGAAGGTCCTTCCGAGCGGAGCGGTGCACCGCGGCGAGATCCGGATCCCGTCGATCGAGGTCTTGCCGAGCCCGGGGATGCCGAACAGCGACTCGGTGAGCACCGCGCCGCCGAACATCGTGCCGAGGGTGCGCCAGGGCCGCGTGTGCGATGTCAACGCGCGATGAGTCACACCTGAGACCGCGGTCTCAATCGCCGGGAGACGAGGACGGGCTCATTCGCCGGGATACACCCAGGGGTTGGGGCGGCACTTGATCCCGTCGATGTCCAGTGACTTCGTCTGCTGCTGCATCACCGGGGCGAGGGCGCCCGGCGTGCGGCAGTTCACATGGTTGTGCCCGAGGCGGTGTCCGACCTCGTGGTTGATGAGCATCTGGCGGTACGTCAGCATCGCCCTGGGCCCGTAGGTCTCCGCGCCCTGCGCCCAGCGGAATGCGTTGATCATCACACGCTCGGTTTCGGCGGAGTCGCAGGAGACATTGCCTTCGGCGGTGTCCAGACCGGACTTGGCGCACCAGTCCGCCGTGGTTCCGGGGCTGGCCAGGGTGATGACGAACTCGGGCTCCCCCGAGGAGATCCGCTCGAACGTCATGGCACCGCCGTGCGCCCAGCTCCGGTCGTCGTTGAGGGTCTTCTGGACGGCCTCCGCGAACAGCTTCCCGTCCAGACCGAGCCCTTGCTCGACATCCACCCGGTAGCGGATCTTCCGGCCCGTGCCGGGCGCCTTCGCGAAGCCGGGCACGGCGTCGAACTTCCCGGAGCCGCTGAGCTTGGGGTCGAGCGGGAACTGCCGGGTCATCAGCTGCGCATACGTGGGTGGCGCTGCCGGCGCGGCCGGCGCCTCCCGGGGCGGGACCGCCCGCTGGTCCGAGCGCGACGCCGAGCCGTTCTCCGCGTTCCTGTCCGCGCCGTCGGCGGCCTGGGTGGCGGGCGTGTCCGGACCGGTGTCGGTGACCTGTCCGGCGACGACGACCGCGAGCACGGTGGTCACGGCGGCTGCCGCGATTCCGGTGAAGGTACGGCCCTTGCCTGCCTTGGCGGGGGCTTCCTCGGGGGCGGCGCCGTCGGGAGCGCCGGGCCGCGTGTCCTGCTGCTGCTCATCGGCGGCGGGTGCGTCGAAGGCTTCGACGAATTCGCGCCGCGGCCCGGGGATCCTGGCACCGGCACCGATCGGCGGCCCCTGACGCCCGGGCGACGGTACGACCGGGTGCTGCCCGGTCGCGGTGGCGGTGTGTCCGCGGGGGACGCCCTGCCAGTCGCCGTATCGCTGCGGGCCGCCCGGCGAGGTGCCCTGCGGGGCGCGTTGCGGGGTGCCCCAGCCGCCGCCCGCCTCGTACTGCTGGGGATGGCCGCCGCGTACCTGCGGCACGCCGTGCGCCGGGGTGCCGTACGCCGCCGGGCCCGAGTGCTGCTCCGGCCCGGCGGCGGAGAGCCGGCGCCGGCCGGAGCCGGGGGTCGCGGACGTCGTCGTGGTGCTGGTGGTGCTGCTGGTGTCGGCGGCCTTGGGTGCGGGGCCCTTTCGACTGTGTCGTCCCACGCCCCGGATCAGCTCCTACCGCTGTCGTCGAGTAGTTCCCGTACGGCCTCCGCGACCGTCTCCGGGTACTCCATCATGGCAACGTGCCCGGCGTCCGGGAGGGTCAGCAGTCTGGAGTCCCGGAACGCGGCGCACGCCCTGCGCGCCATACGGTACGAGACGAGCTGATCGCGGCAGCCGTAGACGAGCAGGGTCGGCGCGAGCACCCGCTCCGCCTGGCGCCACAGTCCATGCTGTCCGCCCAGCGTGTACGCGTCAACGAGACCTCGCGTCGAGCGGGCCATCACGTCCCAGAAGTACGGCAGCTCCAGCCGCCGCTCCATCTCCTCCACGGCGTCGCGGAACGCCTGGTCGGAGACCATGCCCGGATCCCCGTAACAGAGGGCCAGCACCCCGCGGACGCGCATCTCCGCCGTCCAGTCCTTCGTCAGTCTGCTGAACAGCCCGGTGACGCCGGGCATCGCCATCAGCGCGGTGGGCCAGGCGGAGCGCTGGGCACGGAGCTCCGGCAGCGCGGGCGAGATCAGCGTGAGGGTGCGCACCAGGTCCGGGCGGACGGCCGCGACACGCGTGGTGACGGCGCCGCCCAGCGAGTTGCCGATGAGATGCACCGGGCCGCGACCGCCCGCGTCGAGCATCCGGATGACGGCGCGGGCATGGGAGGTGATGGAGTACTTGCCGTCGTCCGGCGGCGGGGAGTCGCCGAAGCCGGGCAGGTCGACCGCCTCGCCGTCCACGGTGTCCTCGAGCCGGCGCATCAGCGCCGTCCAGTTCAGCGAGGAGCCGCCGAGCCCATGGACGTACAGCGCGGGGGGCAGTCCCGAGCGGGCCGGGGGGCGGGTCCGGACGTTGAGCGTCAGTCCCGGCAGCTCGACGGAGCGCAGCTTCTCACCCTCCGCGACCCGTACGGCACGGACCCGCGGAGCCGGTGCGGCGGCGCGGGTTTCCGGCAGCTCGGTCGAAGACATGGGGCAATGTTACGAGACGATCACGCGACGCATCCTGTGTTCGCCGTCACAGATCGCATAGCGTCGGGGAGAGCTTGCTCCTAGGCTCGTAGTGGGCGTATTAGCCCCAGGGCCTGTCGTTCGGATCAGGCCGGATCAGCGAGCGGGGTCTGGCGCGTGCAGATGCAAGGCGGAGGAGGGAGCCACTGCGGAGCATTGGCGACTGACGACAACGCCGCAGATGCGCGTGCCAGGGCACGCGAGCCCGGCAAGATCCGAACGACAGGCCCTAGGCCCATGAGTACGGGAAAGGGATCCAGATGGCTGTCGACCCGACGGACCCGGAAACCTTCGCAGAAGACGATCAGGGCCAGTCGCTCACATCCGACGAACTCGACGAGGAGACCCCGGAGGCCGACGCCGCGGAGCAGCACACGGAGCTGCAACAACGCCGCGACGACCCGCTCACCGCCATCCACCCGGACGCGGCGAACGAGGCGGACGCAGCGGAACAGGCCCGGGTGGTCGCACTCGACGAGGACGACTACCGCTGATTTGTTTGGATTCCCAGGAATCTCCAGCTACCGCAGGCGTCCGGTACGTGAAATTCTGCGCTCGCACCGCGCACACCACGGTTACCCAAAAGTACGATGGCGGGCGCGAGCGCACAGCGCGCGCACGCGACACTGTGCTTGTGACATCGAACGTGGGAGGCGGCGTGACAGCCATCGAGCAGACAGAGGCGGCCCGCCCGCGCGGCACCCGCCTGCCGCGCCGTGCCCGACGCAACCAGCTCCTGGGCGCGGCCCAGGAAGTATTCGTCGCCCAGGGGTACCACGCGGCGGCCATGGACGACATCGCGGAGCGCGCCGGCGTCAGCAAGCCGGTGCTGTACCAGCACTTCCCCGGGAAGCTGGAGCTCTACCTGGCGCTGCTGGACCAACACTGCGAGTCGCTGCTGCAGGCCGTGCGTACGGCGCTGGCGTCGACGACGGACAACAAGCTGCGGGTCGCGGCGACGATGGATGCGTACTTCGCATACGTGGAGGACGAGGGCGGCGCGTTCCGGCTGGTCTTCGAGTCGGACCTGACGAACGAGCCCGCGGTGCGCGAACGGGTCGAGCGGGTGTCCCTGCAGTGCGCGGAGGCGATCTCCGACGTCATCGCCGAGGACACCGCACTGTCCAAGGACGAGTCCATGCTGCTGGCCGTCGGGCTGGGCGGTGTGTCGCAGGTGGTCGCCCGTTACTGGCTGTCCAGCGATTCCGCGATCCCGCGCGACAAGGCGGTGCAGCTGCTGACCTCGCTGGCGTGGCGGGGCATCGCCGGATTCCCGCTGCACGGCAGTGAGGGCCACGGCGAAGGCCACTGACGAGCCTGTTCGCTGCCGGCGTGCACGGCTGGTCCGTGTCACGTCGCCTCACCGGGCTAATGTGTGCTGGTACGGCGCGGCTGACCGCGCATCGCTGACCGTTCGGAGGGACATAGCCGTGGAGGTCAAGATCGGCGTGCAGCACGCGCCGCGGGAGATCGTTCTGGAGAGCGCTCAGACCGCCGAGGAAGTCGAGCAGGCGGTTGCCGACGCGCTCGCCGGCAAGGCGCAGGTGCTCAGCCTGACGGACGACAAGGGCCGCAAGGTGCTGGTACCGGCGGACCGCGTCGCCTACGTCGAAATCGGCGAGCCGGCCACGCGCCGCGTGGGCTTCGGCGCGCTCTAGACCACACATACGGAAGGGCCCGGCGGGACTGCCCCGCCGGGCCCTTTTGTTCGTCCCCGTGCCCGCGGCGTACCGGGTGATGGTCCGGTGATCGCCCCGGGTTCTCTCCGGCTCGTGCGGAGGGTTGCGTTCCGGCCGGTTCGGGTAGGACGGGCTACGATCCGATTTGCCCGTCCGGCGTCCCTGAGGTGACCTGTGGTGATCCTGGAAGCTCTCGGCTCCGTCCTGCTCGGATTCGCGCTCTCCTGGTCAGCCGTACGGCGGCTTCCTGACCGGCTCCCGGCACCCCGCGTCGTGTACACGACAGGCACGCTGGGTGCACTCTTCGGGGCGTATCTGACGCACGCGGCGCTCGGACCCGGCTATCTCCTCGGCACCCTGGCGGGCGCGCTCTTCGTCGGGGCCGTCACGCTGTCGTTGCTCATCCGCCCGACGGCCCGCCGCCTGCGCCGATCAGCCGCCGTCTGACCTGCGGTCAGGCAGCCAGCCCCAGCGCAGCCATCCGCTTGGTGTGCGCCTTGGTGATACGGGTGAACATCTCGCCCACCGCAGCGAGGTCGAACCCGTCCGCGACGCCGCCGACGAGCATCGTCGACAGCGCGTCCCGCTCCGCGACGACGCGCTGCGCCTGGGACAGTGCCTCGCCCATCAGCCGGCGCGCCCACAGTGCGAGCCGCCCGCCGACCCTCGGGTCCGCCTCGATCGCGGCGCGTACCTTCTCGACGGCGAAGTTGCCGTGACCCGTGTCGTCGAGCACCGCGAGCACCAGCCGACGGGTGTCGGAGTCCAGACGTACGGCCACCTCGCGGTAGAAGTCGCTGGCGATCGAGTCGCCGACGTACGCCTTGACCAGGCCCTCCAGCCAGTCGGACGGTGCGGTCTGGCGGTGGAACTCGTCCAGTGCCGCCGCGAACGGCTCCATCGCCTTGGTCGGCTCGGTCTCGATGCCGGCAAGCCGGTCCCGCAGCTGCTCGAAGTGGTGGAACTCGGCGGAGGCCATCTTCGCCAGCTCTGCCTTGTCCGCCAGCGTCGGCGCCAGCTTCGCGTCCTCGGCGAGCCGCTCGAAGGCCGCCAGCTCGCCGTACGCGAGCGCTCCCAGCAGGTCCACGACCGCGGCGCGGTACTGGGGGTCGGCGGAAGCGGCGGCCCAGTCCTGGGCGGCGATCCCGGTGAGTTCTTCGGCTGCGTCGGCGGCGGGCGCGGTGGCGTTGTCAGGCGTCTCCATGGAGCGCACAATAGCTCGCCATCCGCGCCGCGGAAGTGCCTGGTCAGCACCCGCCGCCACGCGGTTCCCAGGAATTCGCCCAACACACATGCGCGAATCCGGGGTACAGTGGTATTAAGCCTGCCGGATATTTCGGCGGGCCCTCTGAATGAGGATGCCCGGTCGGTGGCCCGATCGGCTCCGACCTGACAGCCCTCTGTGCGCAATTTCGCCACATGAGGGGACCTCAGCGGCACGAGCGCTCGAGCGACGGCAGTGGTCCCGCGCCTTTCCGGCCAATCCACGGCCGGCCGTCCAGTACCCAGGTGCGTAAGACCCAGGTGCGGTAAGACCCCCAGCGTTCGCCTCGCGCCGCGTCTCACAGAAGAGGCAACACCCTGACTACGCAGGCCAAGACTTTCCGAGAGCTCGGGATCCTTCCCGAGACCGCCGAGGCCCTTGAGGCCGTCGGCATCACGTCCCCCTTTCCCATCCAGGAGATGACCCTCCCGGTCGCGCTCTCCGGCACCGACGTCATCGGCCAGGCCAAGACCGGCACGGGCAAGACCCTCGGTTTCGGACTTCCGCTGCTGGAGCGCGTCACCGTCCCCGCGGACGTCGAGGCGGGCCGGGCCAAGCCCGAGCAGCTGACCGACACGCCGCAGGCGCTCGTGGTCGTCCCCACCCGTGAGCTGTGCACGCAGGTCACCAACGACCTGCTGACCGCCGGCAAGGTGCGCAACGTCCGCGTTCTCGCGATCTACGGCGGCCGTGCGTACGAGCCGCAGGTCGAGGCCCTGAAGAAGGGCGTCGACGTCGTCGTCGGCACGCCCGGGCGCCTCCTCGACCTGGCCGGCCAGAAGAAGCTCAACCTCTCCCACGTCAAGGCGCTCGTCCTCGACGAGGCCGACGAGATGCTCGACCTGGGCTTCCTGCCCGACGTCGAAAAGATCATCCAGCTGCTGCCGGTCAAGCGCCAGACCATGCTGTTCTCGGCGACCATGCCGGGTGCGGTCATCGGCCTCGCACGCCGCTACATGTCGCAGCCCACGCACATCCGCGCGACCGCGCCGGACGACGAGGGCGCGACCGTCGCGAACATCACACAGCGTGTGTACCGTGCGCACTCCATGGACAAGCCCGAGATGGTCGCGCGCATACTGCAGGCCGAGGGCCGCGGGCTGGCGATGATCTTCTGCCGTACGAAGCGTACGGCCGCGGACATCGCCGACCAGCTCGCCCGGCGCGGCTTCGCCTCCGGCGCGGTTCACGGCGACCTGGGCCAGGGCGCGCGTGAGCAGGCGCTGCGCGCGTTCCGCAACGGCAAGGTCGATGTGCTGGTGTGCACCGATGTCGCCGCTCGCGGTATCGACGTCGAGGGCGTCACGCACGTCATCAACTACCAGTCGCCCGAGGACGAGAAGACGTACCTCCACCGCGTCGGCCGCACCGGCCGCGCGGGGGCGTCCGGCACCGCCGTGACGCTGGTCGACTGGGACGACATCCCGCGCTGGCAGCTGATCAACAAGGCGCTGGACCTGGACTTCAACGACCCGGTCGAGACGTACTCCACGTCGGAGCACCTCTTCGAGGAGCTCGGCATCCCCGCCGGGACCAAGGGCGTCCTCCCCCGTGCCGAGCGCACCCGCGCCGGTCTCGAGGCGGAGGAGCTGGAGGACCTCGGCGAGCCGGGCGGCCGCAGTGCGCGCTCGCGTCCCGCACGGTCCGCGCGTACGACGTCCGAGGAGACCCCGGCCCGTACCCGCACGCCGCGCCAGCGTCGCCGTACGCGCAGCGGGTCGCCGGTGAGCGACGAGGCGGCGGCGTCGGCCACGGCTCCGGCCGCCGCCGAGGAGACGGTGGACACGGTGGAGGAGGCGCGCACCCCGCGCCGCCGACGCCGGACCCGCGCGGCCGCCGCGGCCGCGGTCACGGAAGCGCCGGCGGAGACGACCGGGCCGACGGAGGAGCCCGCGAAGCCGCGCCGCCGCCGCACGCGCGCGTCGTCGGCCACGACGGACATCGTCACGACGGAAACCGCGACGCAAACCGCAACGCAAACCGCGACGGACGAGCCGGCCAAGCCCCGCCGCCGCACGCGCGCGTCGTCGGCCACGACGGACATCGTCACGACGGAAACCGCGACGCAAACCGCGACGGACGAGCCGGCCAAGCCGCGCCGCCGCCGCACGCGCGCCAAGGCCGCCCAGCCGGAGGCCTGATCCCCTCGCGCTGAGGGCCCGTCACCCCTGGGAGGGTGACGGGCCCTTTGCCATGCCGGGGACGGCAGCCGCGCGGCAGCCCCTGCACGCGGGCGCCCGGCTACCCGTTAGCCTCGTCCGCATGAGCCGGCCTCCCACCTTCGTGCCCCCCGCCTGCGCCCGCAGCTACCACCTCCGCACCGCCCGTGGGGACTTCGCCGTGCTGGACGCCGAGCCGGACCGCCGCGCGAGCAAAGGCACCGTGATGCTCCTGCCCGGGTACACCGGGAGCAAGGAGGACTTCATCGCGTTGCTCGAACCACTCGCCGCGGCCGGCTATCGCGCGATCGCCATCGACGGCCGCGGGCAGTACGAGAGCGACGGCCCCGCAGACCAACAGGCCTACGCACAGGCCGAGTTGGCCAGGGACGTGCTCGCGCAGTCCGAGGAGATCGGCAACCCGGGGGGCTCCGAGGTCCACCTCGTCGGGCATTCGCTCGGCGGCCAGATCGCCCGTGCCGCCGTCCTGCTCGACCCGCGGCCGTTCCGGACACTGACGCTCATGTCGTCCGGGCCCGGCCGGATCTCCCCCTCCCAGCAGGACAAGGTCAAGCTGCTGAGCGACGCGCTCGCGGTGATGGACATGGGGCAGGTGTGGGAGGCGATGCAGGCGCTTGACCCGCCGGAGGAGGCCGCCACCGACGGCGAGGACCTGCGGCGGCGCTGGATGCGCCACAATCCCGCGCAGTTGCTGGCGACGGGCCGGCAGCTGACCGTGGAACCCGACCGGATCGCCGAGCTCGCCGCCGTACAGCCGCTGCCCAAGCACGTACTGTCGGGCGCGCATGACGACACCTGGCCCGTATCGCTGCTCGACGCGATGGCGGAACGGCTCGGCGCGCGCCGCACGGTGATCGAGGGCGCCGAGCATTCGCCGAACACGGACCGTCCCGCGGAGACCGCCGAGGCGCTGATCGACTTCTGGGATCAGAACTGACCAGGGGATCGGAACTGACCCTGAAGGTGACCGGATCCGGCCCTGAAGGTGATCAGAACTGCCCCTGAAGGTGCTGCCAGAACCCGTCCCGCAGCGCCCGCCGCAGATGCGCGTAACCACGCAGTGAGTGCTTGAGCAGCTTCTCCGCCTCCATCAGCAGGTCCTGGTCGACCGGACCGGGCAGATACGGGTGGCCGGGCAGCAGCTCCGCCATGGGCTCACGGCCACGTTCGACCAGCCAGGTCGCCGCGATCTGTGCGCCGACGAACCGTACGTCCTCGCGGTCCGGCGGCGGGCTGTCGTCCTCGTACGTCGTGACGGGCCGGCGCGTGACATAGGGCCGGCAGAAGTCGAGGTCGAAGGTGCGCTGACTGTCCACCTCCCACAGCAGCGGCTCGGCCTGGTTGCGCCCGTCGCCCGCCTCTATGCCCCACAGATGGACCCGTGCGCCGTATCCCTGGGCGGCCTCCACCGCGGATACGAGGTCCTCGTCGCCGCCGACGAGCGCCGCGTCGCTGATGGCCCGGTGCCTGGCGAGTGACTCCAGGTCGCTGCGGATGAGGGAGTCGACGCCCTTCTGCTGGTTGTTGGCGTTGAGGTTGCCGAGCCGCACCTTGACGTCGGGAAGCTCGGCGATGGACTGCTGCTCCGGTGTGTGGATGCGGCGCCTGGCGCCGTCGTACCAGTAGACGCGCAGGAGGCGGCTGTCCGCGAATATCGTGCGGGCCTTGTCGATGAACGCCTCTATGAGCCCCTCGGCGTCGAGATCGAAGGAGCGCCGGTCCTCGGTTCCCGCTACAAGCAACCCGGCCGCAGCATAGACGTAACCGGCGTCGACGAAGATGGCATGCGTGGACGGGGTCTTCGCGACCTCGGCGAGCATGCGCTGGAGCAGCTCGTTGGTGCGCTCCAGGCGGGCGCTGATCTCGGTGGGCAGTGCGTCGTTCATACCGCCCCCATTGTGAGCTGGCGGTGGCATACCTGCCAGTAGTTAGCCATCCAAAAAATTTCCTTAGCGTAGGGAATGTTTGCAGACGGCATCCCGTTGGAACGTACGGAACTCAGACGGACAGAAGGGAGCACTTTCATGCGCTTCGAGATCATGCGACTCGACGACGTCGACGGCAACGCCGTGGACAGCACCGTTGTGGACGCCGCCTCCGTCAACCGGATGGTGCAGCAGGCCGCCGCGGTCGGCCAGCGCATCTACATCCGACCGGCCCAGGCCTCGGCTTCGTAACGCCTTCGGCTTCGTGACGCCCAGGATCGACGCGCCCCCGTACGGACACGTTCCGTACGGGGGCGATGTGCTGCAAGGGCGGTGCGCCGCGACGGCGCGACCTGCCGCAACGGGTCAGGAGCCCTGGATCACCTGGGTGACACCGTTGATGATCTGCTGCACGGCGATCGCCGAGAGCATCATGCCCGCCAGTCGGGTCACCAGCACGACACCGCCGTCCTTGATGAGCCGGATGATCAGCAGCGAGTAGCGCATCGTCAGCCAGAGCACGATGTGCATCGCGACGATCGCCGCCCACACCGAGACCTGCGCCGCGGCGCCGTCGGCGTGCTGCACCGCGAGGATGACCGAGACGATCGCGCCCGGCCCGGCGAGCAGAGGCATGCCCAGCGGTACGAGCGCCACGTTGACGTCCTTCGTCTGCTTGGGCTCGTCGGTCTTGCCGGTCAGCAGGTCGAGCGCGATGAGCAGCAGAAGCAGACCGCCGGCGATCATCAGTGCGGGCACCGAGACATGGAGATACGTAAGGATCTGCTGGCCGAGGATGCCGAAGACGGTGATCACACCGAAGGCCACGGCGACGGCCTGCCAGGCCATCCGGCGCTGGACCTTGGCGGGTCGGCCGGAGGTGAGGGCGAGGAAGATCGGGGTGATCCCGGGGGGATCCATGATCACGAACAGAGTGAGGAAGAGGGAGCCGAAGACGGCGACGTCGAACACAGTGAGGCCTTGCAGGGTGTCGGGGTGTCAGGGGTGTCGGGTTCTCCGCGGCGTTTCGCGGAGTTTCGCGCGGTGCAGCGCAATGCGGCGCCGTGCAGCGCGGTGCAGCACGGTGACTGGGGGTTCCACGGCGTTCCATGGAGCTCCAAGGAGATCCATGGAGATCGGCAGGGTGGGGCGTACGAAGGCGCGCACGTACGTGCGCGGGGAACGCCGGAAGCCGCCCGCGGGAGACCAGGGGTCAGCGGCGGGGTGATCCGCCCGTGCCCATGACCGGGAACGCGCCGGTCGCACGGCGCGTGATCTCGCCGTAGATCTCCGGGTCGGTCGTGTAGTCGCCGAGCCGGCAGGCCTTGCGGCTGCCGTGGTAGTCGCTGGAGCCGGTGGCCAGCAGACCGAGATCGGCGGCGATTCCCCGCAGCCGGTCACGCGTCGGCTCGTCGTGGTCCATGTGGTCGACCTCGAGACCGTCGAGGCCCGCCGCGGCCAGCCGGCCGATGACGTCCTCGGGCACGACCTCGCCACGCTTGACCGCGAGCGGGTGGGCGAAGACGGTGACGCCGCCGGCGGCCTTGACCAGACGGATGGCGTCGAAGGGGTCGAGCTCGTGCTTCTCGACGTACGCCCGTCCGCCGTCGGCCAGCCAGTCGGGCGTGAAGGCCGCGGAGACGTCCGGCACGACGCCGAGTTCGACGAGCGCGGAGGCGACGTGCGGGCGGCCGACCGAGACCCCTCCCGACTTCCCGCTTCTCCGCCCGCTCGGCGCAGATGCGGCTGTCGTCGCGGTCGACGGCGCGACCTCGCGTACGTCGCTCGGGATTCCCGCTATCCGGGCCACTTGGTCCCAGGTGATCGGCACGCCCAGCTCCTGGAGCTTGGCGACCATGCCCTGCGCACGCGGCACGCGGTCGTCCCGTACCAGCTCACGTTCGCGCGCCAGCTCGGGCTCCTCGGGGTCGAAGAGGTAGGCGAGCATGTGGAGGCCGATGCCGTTGATCCGGCAGGAGAGCTCGGCGCCGGTGACGAGCGTGAGCCCCACCGGGAGTGCGGCGATCGCCTCGGCGTGACCGCCGACGGTGTCGTGGTCGGTCAGCGCGACGACGTCGAGTCCGGCTGCCGCGGCGTTACGGACCAGCTCGGCCGGGGTGTCCGTACCGTCCGATGCCGTGGAGTGGGTGTGCAGATCGATGCGCACGACGCGTGACTCCAGGACTCGGGGCGGACAGGGGGACGTTCAATCGTAACGGGGGATCGAACATCACCCGGACCATCGCGTCACGTGAAAGCCGTCACGACAGCAGTCTCGGCGACAGCGCCCCGCACGGCAGGAGCTCCACCTCCGAGCCCGCGTCCCGCAGATCGGTCAGTATCAGCTCGTCGTACATCAGCAGCCCCGTCGACTCGGGCCAGACGATCGCCCACAGCCACAGCCCGCGCGCCTCGCCCGCGAAGACCGCACGGTCCTCCGGCACATCGTTGACATGCCACAGCGGTGTGGGCCGGCCCGCGGCGAGGACCTTGGCTTGAGGTGATGTGTCGACTGCCATGTGCGGGCCCGGGTCCGGTCCGTCGATCCCGGCGAAGCGTGCGCCGAGGCCGACCCCGAGCTCCTCGGCGACCAGCAGCAACTCCCCCACGCCGCCCAGCGGACCGGGGCCCGAGCAGGCGACGGCGGTGGCGCGGCCGCCGCTGCGGTCGTCGCCCGCGTACGCGACGCCGGTGAAGAGCCAGCCGACCGGGAGCGGCCAGGGCATCCACACCGGGACCTTGGCGCGGGCCACCACAACAGTGAGGGCCTCGACGCTCGGTGGGATCACGGGCTGCAACGGGTGCACGGAACCGTGCACATCGCACTGCCAGGTGTCGGCGAAGAGTCCGGGCGCCCTGACCCGGCCACCACACTTCGGGCAACTGGGTTCGCCCCTCATAGCGCTCAACAGTCCTACCCGTCCGGCGTCGCGTCAAGGACGATCACCCCTCCGTCACGGCGGTTTCACCCGGCCTCACCAGCGGTGACTAGGTGTAGATTACATTCATTAGCCTATCTAATTTATTGCGCGAGGCGGCGGAGCCGAAGCCGGTGCACGTGGTGCAGGGCGGCGTGACGGCCTTCGCCGACTGAGCGTCAGAAGCCCTTCGAGCGGCTCGTCGGAGAGCCCGTCGAACAGCCCGTCAGGCAGCCGGCCATACGGTGGTCGTGCATCTCGTCGTGCATTCCGTCGCGCATTCCTTCATGCAGTCCGTCATGCAGTCGCCCTGCAGCCGGAAGCCCAACTCGGCCATGAGATAGGTCACTTCACCCACACTCCAGGCGTGACTGGCGTCACGTCAGAGTTACGGACCTGCGCAGCGGATCGCGCAGGTCCGTTCCGTTGGCCAGCCAGCGCTCCTGGAGCTGCGCCGCGCCGTGCACCCGCTTCCACGCCGCCTCGTTCGGTGTCATCGGCAGGAGCGGAAGGAAGCGCACCGGGTCCATCGGCTCGCCCAGTTCGAGGTCCTCGACCAGGCCGCCGGACTCGGCGACCAGGACGGAGGAGAACGGCGCCTGCGGCCACAGCGGCTCACCGAGGTCCAAGGAGTTGCCCGGCGCCACGATCACCCCTTCGACCTGCGGTGATGACGCGAGGACCGCGAGCGGGCGGAGCACCTTGTCGGTGTCGGCGAGCCCTGCGCGTACGGACAGGAGCAGCTCCGCGCGCGGCCCCTTCACCGGGTCGGCGAGCACATCCTTGGGGTCGGTCATCGGCTGGGCGGACATGCCGAGCGTGGCGTACCGGACGATGTCTCCGTCAACGAAACGGAGCACCTCGATCCGGTCCGTACCGAGAAACGTGACCGCGGCGCGCGCGTCCGGTTCACCCAGCGCGGTGCGCAGCCGGGCCTCGACCAGAGCAAGAACTTCTCCCATCCCGCGAGCATAGATCGCATCAGGAACGGGCAAAGAAAGGGATTGACCCTCAGTCGGCTGATAGGCTTGGCCGCCTGGTCGGGACAGCATGCGCATGGGGCACCCCCCAGTAGCGGCTGAGGGAGTGACTCCCGGGTTCCCGACGACACGTCATCCCCCACGGGGGACCGGCCGGAGGAGGTGGGGCTGCGGTGGATCGAAGTCGACCGTGCAGTACCAACCGCTCTTCCGCGCGACCCCTCACGGTCTGAGTCTGAGGGCTTCCCGCTCCGTTCCATGGCACCGCGCACGACGGAAGAGCACGTCGTTTTTGCCTGACTGTCTGTAGCGAACGCCGTCACCGCGCGCCGCGGTGCCGCCCGCTTTGCGGACGTATCGACATAACGTCCCCATTCCGGGCTGTGCCACGCCTCGCACCGGCGGCCTCTCCGTGAAGGAGCCTGCCATGTCGATGATCCGTGACCTGCGCGAAGCGGTCCGCCCCGCGCTGCGCAAGAGCACCAGCCCGTACAGCGCGTACGACACGACCCGTGACCCCTCGGCCTCCAGCGCGGTCGTCGACTGCGCCGTCTACCGCGACGGCCGACGGGTCAAAGACGCGGAGTGCCTCACCCCGCACGAGGCGATGCTCCGGGTGCGTGAGGGCGGCGGCTTCGCGTGGATCGGCCTCCACGAGCCGACGGAGGAGGAATTCTCCGGTATCGCCGCCGAGTTCGGCCTCCACCCGCTGGCCGTGGAGGACGCCGTCCACGCCCACCAGCGGCCCAAGCTGGAGCGGTACGACGACACGCTCTTCACGGTCTTCAAGACCATCCACTACGTCGAGCACGCCGAGCTCACCGCGACCAGCGAGGTCGTCGAGACCGGTGAGGTGATGTGCTTCACCGGGCCCGACTTCGTGATCACCGTGCGGCACGGCGGGCAGGGCTCGCTGCGCAACCTCCGCCACCGGCTGCAGGACGACCCCGAGCTGCTCGCCAAGGGCCCCTCGGCCGTACTGCACGCCATCGCCGACCATGTCGTCGACGGCTACATCGCGGTCGCGGACGCCGTGCAGGTCGACATCGACGAGATCGAGATCGACGTATTCTCCGCGCCGTCGAAGGGCAGCACACGCGGTACGGACACCGGGCGCATCTACCAGCTCAAGCGTGAGGTGCTGGAGTTCAAGCGGGCGGTCACGCCGCTGCTGCGGCCCATGCAGCTGTTGAGCGAGCGCCCGATGCGGCTGGTCGACCCGGACATCCAGAAGTACTTCCGCGACGTCGCCGACCACCTGGCCCGGGTGCAGGAGCAGGTCATCGGCTTCGACGAGCTGCTGAACTCGATCCTCCAGGCCAATCTGGCGCAGGCGACGGTCGCCCAGAACGAGGACATGCGCAAGATCACGTCCTGGGCGGCGATCATCGCCGTACCGACGGCGGTCTGCGGGGTGTACGGCATGAACTTCGACCACATGCCCGAGCTGCACTGGAAGTACGGGTACCCGATGGTCATGGTCGGCATCGTCGGGATCTGTCTCACCATTCACCGCACCCTGAAGCGCAACGGCTGGCTCTAATAGGCTGCGGAGCATGAACGACGCTCAGCTCGGCAACGACATGCTGCTCGGCCAGGCCCTCGTCGAGGAGGCCACCAAGAAGTCCGGTCTCATCTGGGTCCGGGGCACCGGACCCTCCCGGGCGCTGTGGCATGTGTGGCACGACGGGGCCGCGCATGTGGTCGGCGACGGCCCCGGCGAGCAGCCGCTGCCCGGGCTGACCGACGGCTCCACCGCCGAGATCACCGTGCGCAGCAAGGACAAGGGCGGCCGGCTGGTGACGTGGACCGCCGCGGTGACCGAACTGGCCCGCGGCTCGGAAGCGTGGGACGCCGCGGTCGCCGAGCTGAAGGGCAAGCGGCTCAACGCGCCGGACGGCGAGCGGATGACCGAGCGCTGGGGCCAGGAGTGCCGGGTGCTGCGGCTGGAGCCGCGTGAGTCGTCCACGGAGCACCCGCGGGATTCCCTGTCGGCCGTCCCGCTCCCCACTCCGGCCACGACCCGCCGGCCGATTCCCGCGGCCCTGCCGCGGCTGCTGCGCCGGGGCCGCAAACACAGCTGACCGCCCGGTCGGGCCGGGCGCCGTCAGTGGTCGGTGGTCAGCCGTCTGCCGTCTGCCGTCAGTCGCTCGTACGGGGAAGCTGACGGCCGTAGTCGACCGTCTCCTCCTTGGACGGGGGCTCCAGGGTGAACTCCTTGTCCCAGTCCGCGAGCGTGAGCACGCCCGCGCCGCCCGCGCGGGCGAGCTGGAGCGGGTAGGCGGTGCCCTCCAGTGAGACGTCGAGCGTGCCGCCGTTGCCCTCGCCGCCCATGATCTTGATCGTGCGCACGCCGCCGACCTTGTCGCGGTCGCCCTTGCTGAGCTTGCCGTGCAGCCCGAGCAGTCCGTCCAGCAGCACATCCATGTCGGTGAAGCCGCGCAGTTGCTTGTACGCCGGGTCGCCCTCGGGGACCTTCACGTACTTGTCGTCGAGCTTCTCGGCGGCGGCCTCGTCCTCCTCGCCGGTGGAATCGGAGCCTTCCTTCCCGCCCGATCCGTCCGCTTCCTTGTGGCTCCAGAAGTCCGCGTCGGCCTTCAGATAGAGCGCGTCACCGACCCGCAGCAGCTCGAACGTGGAGTTCTTCGAGGTGACCGAGCCGATCGCGCCGGTCTTCCTCAGCTGCATGTTCAGCTTGTAGGTGCCGCCCTTGGAAACCAGGGTGCCGGCGAGCCGTACCGCGTCCGCGCCGTCGGCCGCCGCCTTGGCCTTGGCCTCGATCGCGGTCGCCTCCAGTTTGCCGACGCCGTTCGTCCCCGCGTCCGGGTCCTCGCCGCACGCCGTGAGGGCTGCGACCAGCCCCGCGCACAGCGCGACGGAGAGCGCGGCCCGGCGGGCCCGGGCGACGGCGGCAGGGTGGAGAGCGGTCACGAGCACACTGCCTCTCATACGCGTGGGGGTGGCAAGACCGCAGCGTACCCGGGCCAGGTGGGCCCTCCGGAAGGGAGCCGTCCGGACCTTCCACAGCAGCACCATGGAACGGTACGGGCTAGCCTGAAGCCGTTGAACAGCCGCATTTCCGGGCAGATGGGAACGGACTGAGGAGGCGCGGATCATGGCGGGAGGCGCCCCCCGGATCTTTGTCTCGCACCTCGCCGGTGTCCCGGTCTTCGACCCCAACGGCGACCAGGTGGGGCGTGTGCGCGACCTCGTCGCCATGCTCCGGGTCGGCGGGCGGCCGCCCCGGCTGCTCGGCATGGTCGTCGAGGTGCTCAGCCGCCGCCGGATCTTCCTCCCCATGACCCGCGTCACCGGCGTCGAGACCGGTCAGGTCATCACCACCGGCGTCGTCAACATGCGGCGCTTCGAGCAGCGCCCGACCGAGCGCCTCGTCCTCGGCGAGCTGCTGGACCGCCGGGTCCAGCTGGTCGAGTCGGGCGAGGAGGTCACCGTCCTCGACGTCGCCATCCAGCAGCTCCCGGCCCGGCGCGACTGGGAGATCGACAAGGTCTTCGTACGGAGAGGCAAGGGCGGGGCCCTGCGGCGCAAGGGCGAGGCGCTGACCGTCGAGTGGTCGGCCGTCACCGGCTTCTCGCTGGAGGAGGAGGGACAGGGCGCCGAGAGCCTGCTCGCCACCTTCGAGCGGCTGCGCCCCGCCGATCTCGCCAACGCCCTGCACCACCTCTCTCCCAAACGGCGCGCCGAGGTCGCCGCGGCCCTCCACGACGACCGGCTTGCCGATGTCCTGGAGGAACTGCCGGAGGACGAGCAGATCGAGATCCTCGGGAAGCTGAAGGAGGAGCGGGCTGCGGACGTGCTGGAGGCGATGGACCCGGACGACGCCGCCGATCTGCTCTCCGAGCTGCCGGAGGAGGACAAGGAGCGGCTGCTGATGCTGATGCGGCCGGACGACGCCGCCGACATGCGCCGGCTGTTGTCGTACGAGGAGCGGACGGCCGGCGGGCTGATGACGACCGAGCCGATCGTGCTGCGCCCGGACGCGACCGTCGCGGACGCGCTGGCCCGGGTGCGCCAGCAGGACCTCTCCCCCGCGCTGGCCGCGCAGGTGTACGTGTGCCGACCCCCCGACGAGACGCCGACGGGCAAGTACCTGGGCACGGTGCATTTCCAGCGGTTGCTGCGGGATCCGCCCTTCACCCTGGTCAGCTCGATCGTCGACAGCGATCTGCCGCCGCTCGCCCCGCGCACCCCGCTGCCCGCGATCACCAGCTATCTCGCCGCGTACAACATGGTCGCGGCGCCGGTCGTGGACGAGAGCGGGGCACTCCTGGGAGCGGTGACCGTGGACGACGTTCTCGACCATCTGCTGCCGGAGGACTGGCGCGAGGCCGAGTTCGAGGGGACGGGGTCCGCCCATGAGCAGTGACCACGGACTCGCCGAGCGCGGCGAGGGCAAGGAGAGGCCTCCCGCCGGGGCCGGGGCGCCGCGCCCGCGCGTGAGGCTCGATGTGCCGCGCGCCCCGCGCCGGAAGGTCCTGCCGGAGTACGACCCGGAGGCCTTCGGCCGGTTCTCGGAGAAGATCGCCCGCTTCCTGGGGACGGGCCGGTTCATCGTCTGGATGACCCTGACGGTCATCGTGTGGGTCCTGTGGAACATCTTCGCGCCGACCGGCCTGCGCTTCGACGAGTACCCGTTCATCTTTCTGACGCTCGCGCTGTCGCTGCAGGCGTCGTACGCCGCCCCGCTGATCCTGCTCGCGCAGAACCGCCAGGCCGACCGCGACCGGGTCGAGATGGAACAGGACCGGGCGCAGAACGAGCGCTCCATCGCGGACACCGAGTATCTGACCCGGGAGATCGCCGCACTGCGGATGGGCCTGGGCGAGGTCGCCACCCGCGACTGGATCCGCTCGGAGTTCGAGGGCCTGCTGAAGGAGCTGGCGCACCATCCGCCGGTATTCCCGCCCGTGGCCGCCCGCAGACGTGACGAAGGCGACCGCTGACAGGGGCCCCCGGGGCGGGATCCGGCGCCGTACCATCGTCCGTATGGCTACGGAAGACGCGGTGCGCGAAGCACTGGCGACGGTGAACGACCCCGAGATCAACAAGCCGATCACCGACCTCGGCATGGTGAAGTCGGTCGAGATCGGGGCCGACGGCGCAGTTGCCGTCACGGTCTATCTCACCGTCTCCGGCTGTCCGATGCGTGAGACGATCACCCAGCGCGTCACGGACGCGGTCGCGGGCGTCGAGGGCGTCACCCGCGTCGATGTCTCGCTGGACGTGATGAGCGACGAGCAGCGGCGCGAGCTCGCGGCCTCGCTGCGCGGCACGACCGCCGAGCGCGAGGTGCCTTTCGCCAAGCCCGGCTCGCTGACGCGGGTGTACGCGGTGGCGTCCGGCAAGGGCGGCGTGGGCAAGTCCTCCGTGACCGTGAACCTGGCGGCGGCGATGGCCGCAGACGGACTGAAGGTCGGTGTCGTCGACGCCGACATCTACGGGCATTCGGTGCCCCGGATGCTGGGTGCGGACGGCCGTCCCACCCAGGTCGAGAACATGATCATGCCGCCGTCCGCGAACGGTGTGAAGGTCATCTCGATCGGCATGTTCACCCCGGGCAACGCACCGGTGGTGTGGCGCGGCCCGATGCTGCACCGCGCGCTCCAGCAGTTCCTCGCCGATGTGTACTGGGGCGATCTGGACGTCCTCCTGCTCGATCTGCCCCCGGGCACCGGCGACATCGCGATCTCCGTGGCCCAGCTGGTGCCGAACGCGGAGATCCTGGTCGTCACCACTCCGCAGCAGGCCGCGGCGGAGGTCGCGGAGCGGGCCGGCTCCATCGCCGTCCAGACCCACCAGAAGATCGTCGGCGTCGTCGAGAACATGTCGGGCCTGCCGTGCCCGCACTGCGACGAGATGGTCGACGTGTTCGGCTCGGGCGGCGGACAGAGGGTCGCCGACGGCCTGACGCAGACGACGGGCGCCACGGTCCCGGTGCTGGGTCAGATCCCGATCGACGTCCGCCTTCGCGAAGGCGGCGACGAGGGCAAGCCGGTCGTCCTCACCGACCCCGACTCCCCGGCGGGCGCGGCCCTGCGCAGCATCGCCGGCAAGCTCGGCGGCCGCCAGCGCGGTCTCTCGGGCATGAGCCTGGGCATCACGCCGCGCAACAAGTTCTGACGTACGTACGCGAACGTACGCGAAAGGGGCACCGTCCCGGTGGACGGTGCCCCTTTCGTACGTCCAGGCGTACGCCTCGTACGTCTAGGCGTACGCCGCGATGTCCCGCACCGCCGAGAACCCCAAGCCGTAGGCGCTCAGGCCCCGCCCGTACGCCCCCACGTGCACCCCGTTCTGCGCGGACCCGGCCAGCACCCAGCCGAACTCCGACTCCCGGTAGTGGAACGGCATCGGCACCCCGTCCACCGGCAGCGACAACTCGGACCACGCCGGACCGGACAGGTCGTCCGCCAGCGCGAACGCGGTCTCGGTCTGCTGGTCCAGCCAGTCGTCGCGCAGCGAGTGGTCGAGCTGCGCGGGCCACGTGTATGCCAGCAGCCCCGAGCCGGCCAGCCAGGCCGCGGACGAGACCGTCGTGGCGTCCAGGAGGCCTGTGCCGTCCCCGGTGCGCCGTACCGGGCTCGCCGCGATCGTCACGACCACCGCGAAGCGTTCCTTGTCGATTGCGGTCGCGTCGGACTTTATCGACGGCTCGTCGCCGTGGCCCATGGAGCCGTGCTGCACCGTTCCGTCCGCGTCGGTGCCGACCTGCATCAGCCAGCGCGGGCCGGTGAAGGCCCCGTCCAGTCCGTACCAGGGGAACGGTGCGCGCAGATAGCTGTCGACCGTACGCCGGGCTGCGGGCACCCCCTCAGCGGTGGACGTGCTGGGCGTACTCTGCGCCCCTACCCGACTCGTCGTCTCCATCTGCCTGGCCGCCTCCTCGATCACCAAGGTCCGGAACGGCCCGCCCCCCGCGGGCGTCCTCGTTTCCGGACAGATGGAGAGGATAGCCATCTCGCACCGGCTCGTAGCGGTTGATGGCGCTCAGGGCGCTCAGGTGGCGTCTGCGTCGAACGGCGGGCGCTCGCCCTGATCGACGGTTTCGCGCTTCTTGAGCAGATCCGGGGCGGCGCCGGGCGAGCCGTTGACCACGGCCGGGACGGAGCTGTCGGGCTCCTTGCCGTGCACGGCGTCCGCCACGTCGTTCATTTCCTTCTTGAGATCGAAGGTGCTGCGGATCTCCTTGAGATCCTCGTTCTCATTCAGCTGCTTGCGGATGAACGTCTTGGGATTGAGGTCCTCGAACTCGAAGTCCTTGAATTCCGGGCCCAGTTCGTTGCGGATGTCGTGCTTCGCGTTGTCGGAGAATTCCCGGACCTTGCGGATGAAGCGCGAGACGTCCTGGATGACCTTCGGCAGCTTGTCCGGGCCGAAGACGAGCACGGCAAGGACCACGAGTGTCACAACCTCGAGTGCGCCTATGTCATTGAACACCTTGCTGCTCCTTGTGTTCGTGTTCTCCGTGCCGCTGCCGAATGGCCGGATGGGGCCGGCTCCACGGTACCCGGCGAATCTGTCCGGACGGTACCTTCGGGGTGTCGCTCACGTGCCGGTCGACGAACCGAGCGTCACCGTCCTGGTCTGCTCTTTGCCCTTACGGGTCAGCGTGAGTTCCAGCCGGTCGCCGGGGCGGTGCGCGCGGATCTTGACGATGAGTTCCTCACCGCTGTGCACCCGCTGGCCGTCGACCTTGGTGATGACATCGCCCGGACGCAGACCGGCCTTGGCGGCGGGGCCGCCCGCGGTGACGGACGGGGCGCCGTCCTTGCCCTTCTCGCCCACGCGGGCGCCGTCGCCCGCATAGCTCATGTCGAGGCTGACGCCGATCACGGGGTGGGTGGCCTTGCCCGTGTTGATGAGCTCCTCGGCGACCCGCTTGCCCTGGTTGATGGGGATGGCGAAGCCGAGGCCGATGGAGCCTGCCTGGCCGGCCTTTCCGTCCGGGCCGGGTGCGCTGTCGGCGGCGCGGATGGCGCTGTTGATGCCGATGACGCGTGCTTTGGAGTCGACGAGCGGGCCACCGGAATTCCCGGGGTTTATCGGCGCGTCGGTCTGCAGCGCGTCGACATAGCTGATGTCGCTGCCGTCGCCCTCTTCACCGCCGGCGGTGATCGGGCGCTCCTTGGCGCTGATGATTCCGGCGGTCACGGTGTTCTGCAGGTCGAAGGGCGCGCCGATGGCGACGACGGGGTCACCGACCCGCACGTTGTCGGAGTTGCCCAGCGGCAGCGGCTTGAGGCCGGAGACGCCGCGGACCTTGACGACGGCGAGGTCGTAGCCGCTGTCCTTGCCGACGAGGGTGGCGCGCGCGGTCTCGCCGCCGCTGAAGGTGACGGAGATGTCTCCGGAGCTGCCGGCCGGGGCGACCACATGGTTGTTGGTGAGGATGTGGCCCTGCGCGTCCAGGACGAAGCCGGTGCCGGTGCCCTGCTCGCCGCCGCCGCTGACGTGCAGCGTCACGACACTCGGGAGCGCGCTGGCGGCGATGCCGGCGATGCTGCCGGGGGCCCGGCCGGAGTCCTCGGGGCCGGCCTGCGGCAGCTCGACGGTGGTGATTCCGCCGTTCCGTTCGAGGTACGCGCCGACGCCGCCGCCGAGCACTCCGGCGAGCAGCGCGAAAAGCAGCGCGCCGACGAGGGCCACGCCGCGCCTGCTCTTCTTCTTGGGCGGCTCGCCGGCCCGGGTGAGGGTGCCTCCGGGGGCGCTCCAGGGGTCGTACTGGGTCCACTGCGCGGGTACGGCTGCGGGTGCCGGTGCGGGCTGTGCGTACCCGTTGCCCGAGGGGTACTGCGGCGGGACATGCGTCCCGTGCGCCGGCGTGCCGCCCACAGGTCGCTGCACGGGCGGGGCAGGCGCCCACGGCCCGGGGCCCCCGTACGGCGGTGTCCGGTACTCGTCGGGCTCGTGCATCGGCTGCATACCCGCGCCACCGGTGGGGTGGCCTCCGGCGGGGGCAGCCGCGGCGTGCGAGGCCTCGGGAGCCGGGACCTCGGGTGCGGGGACCACCGGCGCCGGGGTCTCCCGGACCGTCCCGGCCTCGCCGGGCGCCGGGGCGGACGGTGAGGCCACCGGGGCGGCGGGTGCCGCCAGGGGGTAGTCGGGCTGATCGTCGATATGGGCGGCCGGTGCCGCAGGCGGCACGACGTCAACGGCCAGGACGGTGTCCGTGGGCTCCGAGAGGTCCGTAGGCTCCGTGAGCGGCTCCGTCGGAGCCGCGTCGGGCGCCGACGGTGTCTCCGTACGGGCCGGGCGGCTCCACCACTTCGGCTTGGGACCCGTCGGCTTCCCGTTCTCCATGCTCTCCCCGCAACTGGCCAGTCCGCGCGCCCCGCCGGGCACCCCTCCCCTGGATTCAACCAGGTTTGCCGATGGTGTCCCACAGGGTGCCCGGTCACCCGGGCGCCGGAGGCCGGATCAGCGCTGGGTCGGGGACGCGAGCCGGCTGGGCAGCGGGGTGGCCGACAGCGTCGGGCCGGGGGCCGTGGCGAGCTGGAACGCCGAGCCCGTGGGCCGTATCAGCGGCGGCGTGGACCCGCCCGTGAGCAGAGCCGGCGCCGCGAAGGGGTGGGACAGCGGCTGTGCCTGGGTCAGGGCCCGCGGGGCCATCGCCGCGGCCCGCTCACCGCTCAGACCGACCAGCCCGGTCGCCCCGCCGCGACGGCGGTTGGTTTCCGCTCCGCTGCTGGTCGCGGTCGCCGTGCGCAGCGGTGTGACGCTGTTGCCACGATGGTCCCCGCGGGCCGATACGTCTCCCGTGGCGGCGAGCGGCAACGTCCCGCCCAGGGCGATCGCCGCGAACGAGACGGCGCTGGCCGCGGCGAACGCGAACCTGCGGCCGCGCCACGGCGAACGCTCGGCTTCCTGACGTCCCACGTCGTGGATGCGGAACCCTGATCCGGGCCCGCCGCCGGGCAGCCCGGGCCCGCCGGGGACGTACCCGAAGCCCTCCGGGGTCACGCCGAAGACAGCATCGGTGAGGCGCCCCCCGCCGAAGGGACCTCCCCGCCCGTCGTCATCACCTCCGGGCGGCCCGGCGGGCAGCCCCTGCAGCCGCGCGAGCAGGCCCTCGGAGGGCGGTGGCGGGGCGGCAGTGGCGAAGACGCTCTTCAGCCGGCGCTGCGCGTCGGCCTCGGCCTTGCACTTGGGACAGGTCGCCAGATGGGCCAGGACGCGCTCGCGCGCGTCGTGTTTCAGCTCGCCGTCGACCAGGGCAGCGAGCCGGTCCCCCAGATGCTGCTCCGCGGGGGTGGGAGTTGTGCCGCTCACGCCGTCCCGCCCTCCCCGGCCACGCCCGCGAGCGCGCGCTGCTCGGCACGCGCCTCGGGAGAGCGGTGCTGCAGGGCCTTGCGCAGATGGGACCGGCCGCGGTGGATACGGCTGCGGACGGTGCCGAGCTTGACGCCGAGCGTGGCCGCGATCTCCTCGTACGAGAGACCCTCGATGTCACAGAGGACCACGGCCGCGCGGAACTCGGGCGCGAGGGTGTCGAGCGCCTGCTGGACGTCGGCGTCGAAGTGCGTGTCGTGGAAGACCTGCTGGGGGGACGGCTCACGGCTGGGCAGCCGCTCGGCCGCGTCGTCGCCGAGCGCGTCGAAACGGATGCGCTGCTTGCGGCGGACCATGTCGAGGAACAGATTGGTGGTGATGCGGTGCAGCCAGCCCTCGAACGTCCCCGGCGTGTAGGTCGACAGGGAGCGGAAGACACGGACGAAGACCTCCTGGGTGAGGTCCTCCGCATCGTGCTGGTTTCCGGTCAGACGGTAGGCGAGACGGTAGACCCGGCCGCTGTGCGTGCTGACGATGTCCTCCCAGGAGGGAGGAGTCCACGCCTGCGATTCCGCATCCGATGCGAACGTCGCGGTGGGTACGGAGTCGGCCTGGCGGGAACGGGCGTCAGCGGTGTCGGTCACGGATTTCGGCTCACCCGCCGACCTGAGAAGGCGCCGCAGCACCCCTCTCCGATCCACAGGCGCAGCCGCACCTCCCCTGTCGGCTCTGGTGGTGTCCAGTGGAGTCCCTACCATAGCCACCTCGCCCGTTAGCTCCGGATAAGAATCTTTACGCGAATTTGGGAACGGGTGTCTTCCGTCCACCCCTTTCCCCCTGCCCCTCATAACGCCCGGTCCCATCTGCGGGTTCCCGGGTGCAGCGGATACAGTCACGGTTGCGCCGACTACGGGGACAGGAGAGGGCCATTACCGCCAACCGGCAGACGAGCTGGGCGTTCGCCGACGCCTTTGTCGCCGAGGACGAAGCTCTGCGCTGGGCCCGTGAGCGGGCCCGGGAGACAGGGCTGCCCTCGGTGTCGCCGGGCACCGGCGCAGCCCTGCGACTGCTGGCCGCGACGGCGGACGCCAAGGCGGTGGCGGAGATCGGTACCGGCACCGGGGTCTCCGGGATCTATCTGCTGCAGGGTATGCGGCCCGATGGCGTCCTGACGACCGTCGACCCCGAGCCGGAGCGCCAGCAGTTCGCACGGCAGGCGTTCCGGGCCGCTGGTTTCGCGGGGAACCGGGCGCGGTTCATCCCCGGCCGCGCCCTCGACGTACTGCCGCGGCTCGCGGACGGCGGATACGACCTCGTCTTCTGCGACGGCGACCGGATGGAGTCGCTGGAGTGTCTCGCTGAATCGTTGCGCCTGCTGCGGCCTGGGGGTCTTGTGTGCTTCGAGGGCGTCTTCGCGGACGGCCGCACGGTCGATTCGGCGGCGCAGCCCGGTGAGGTCCTGCGGGTGCGGGAGCTGCTGCGAGCGGTACGGGAGAGCCAGGAACTGATTCCGTCGCTGCTGCCGGTGGGCAACGGGCTGCTGTGCGCGGTGCGCCGCGGCTGATCCGGCCGGCCCGCTCCACCGCAGCGCACCGCGCACAGCAGCCCGCCGCGCGTACGGGCGCACATACGACACCGCCCCGGCGCAGCATGATGCCGTGCCGGGGCAGTGCGGAAAGGTGTGGGCGCTTCCGCGTCAGCCGACGACCTTCTTGAGGGCGTCACCGAGGGCGTCTGCCTCGTCCGGAGTCAGCTCGACGACAAGCCGACCGCCGCCTTCGAGCGGAACGCGCATGACAATGCCCCGCCCCTCCTTGGTCACCTCGAGCGGGCCGTCGCCCGTCCGCGGCTTCATGGCCGCCATGCTCGTTCCCCTTCCTGAAACCAGCTCATCGTCAGCCGACGGCCCCCTGGATGGGCACGCGTCACCGGCATCGAACACATTGCTTCCCAGCCATTATCCCGCATCGCGGGACCCGATGACCAACATCAGTCGGCATCGCTTGCGCAACGCGCTTTCACAAAACCGCCCATTTCGGGGATCCGCCTGCGATACTTCGCCCTCGCCTCACCTTCGCACGCCCAATCCGGGTCTCGGATTCTTTGACACAGGTCACATACCGGGGCGCATGTCAGGCCTCGGCGATCTCCGCCATGCTGGGCTGGACATCACTGCCTGAGGCGCAAAGGGGACCCTGTCATGGCCGACACCGTGCTGTACGAGGTGAGCGACGGACTCGCGACGATCACGATCAACCGGCCCGAGGCCATGAACGCGATGAACACCGAGGCCAAGGTCGCCCTTCGGGACGCGCTGCAGGCCGCTGCCGCGGACACCGCCGTACGGGCGGTGCTGCTGACCGCATCGGGGCGCGCGTTCTGTGTGGGCCAGGACCTGAAGGAGCACATCTCCCTGCTCGTGTCCGACAAGGAGTCGGGTACCAGCCACACGATGAACACCGTGCGTGATCACTACAACCCCATCGTGCGAGCCCTGACCGAGATGCCGAAGCCGGTGGTGGCGGGGGTGAACGGGGTGGCCGCGGGCGCGGGTCTGGGCTTCGCCCTGGCCGCGGACTACCGGGTCGTCGCCGACTCCGCGAAGTTCACGACCTCCTTCGCCGGGGTCGCGCTGACCGCCGACTCCGGGGTCTCCTGGACGCTGCCCCGGCTGATCGGCGCGAGCCGCGCGGCCGATCTGCTGCTGTTCCCGCGGTCGATCACGGCTCAGGAGGCATACGACCTGGGCATCGCGAACAAGCTCGTACCGGCCGACGATCTCGCGGCCGAGGCGGCGGCGGTGGCCCGGGCGCTGGCGGAGGGGCCGACTCTCGCGTACGCCGCGATCAAGGAGTCGCTCGCGTACGGCGCGGATCACTCGCTCGACGAGACGCTGGCCAAGGAGGACGAGCTGCAGACCAGGGCCGGCGCATCGGAGGACCACGCGATCGCGGTCCAGGCCTTCATCGCCAAGGAGAAGCCGAAGTACCTGGGCCGGTAGGGGCTGCCCCGGACCTCCGGACCCCCGGACCCCCAGCCATCGAAGTGCCGGGCGGCTCCATCGGAGACCGCCCGGCACTTCGAGGAGCGGGCCCGGGCAGCGCGAGCCCCGACCGCACCCCTTACGCCGTGCCGGCCCGGCGGGCGACGCAGTCCGCCAGGTGGTCGTCGACGAGGCCGCACGCCTGCATCAGCGCGTATGCCGTCGTGGGGCCGATGAAGCGCAGTCCACGCTTCTTGAGGTCCTTGGAGAGGGCCTTGGACTCGTCCGTGACCGCCGGTACGTCCCCGATGGTGCGCGGCGCCGGGCGGGAGTCCGGGTCCGGCGCGTACGACCAGATCAGGGCGTCGAGCTCGCCGGCCGGCCAGTCCGCGAGCGCGCGAGCGTTGGCCAGGGTCGCCTCGATCTTGGCGCGGTTGCGGATGATTCCGGGGTCGGCGAGGAGGCGCTCCTGGTCGGCATCGGTGAAGGTGGCCACGGACGCGATCTTGAAGTCGGCGAAGGCCTGCCGGAAGCCCTCACGGCGGCGCAGGATCGTGATCCAGGACAGCCCGGACTGGAACGCCTCCAGCGCCAGCCGCTCGAACAGCGAGTCGTCCCCGTGGACCGGCTGGCCCCACTCCTCGTCGTGGTACGTGACGTACTCCTCGGTGGACAGGCCCCACGGGCAGCGCAGCCGCCCGTCAGGACCCGCAACGGCACCGCCGCTCATCGCTCCTGCTCCTCTCCGGGCCCGGGCTCCCCGTCGAAGTCCTTGTCGAAGTCCTCGTCGAAGTCCTTGGCGAGGTCCTTGTCGAAGAACCCGGGCCGCTCCGGCCGCTCGAACCGGCCCGGCTGCGGCTCGTCGAACAGCTCGGGCGGGCTGACCGCCGTCGCCTGCTGCCCGGCCAGGGCCGACTCCAGCTCGGCGATCCGCGCGTCCCGCTCCGCGAGCTCCGCGCCGAGCCGGCCGAGCACCTCGTCGACGTCCGCCATCCGGTAGCCCCGCGCCGCAACGGGCAGGCGCAGTGCCTCGACATCGGCGCGGCCCACCGGACGCGTCACCGGCAGCGGGTCCACCAGCTGCTCGGGCGCCGCTTCCGGAAGGACCGCACTCTCACCGCCGCCGACCACCGCGAGGGTGACCGCGGCGACCACCACGACCATCGCGATCAGCAAGAACCAGAACACAGCGAGCCTCTCCCCGGGGCAGGAAACCGTCTGCTGCCGATCGTGCCATGCGCCACCGACAGTTAAGGTCGCAGGCGAACGATCGCGAGGAGGAAACGGCGGATGCAGGGTATGCACAGCGGGGCTCTGCGGCTGGGGCGGCGTGAATTCGACGCCCAGGAGCCGGTGATCATGGCGATCGTGAACCGGACCCCGGACTCCTTCTACGACCAGGGTGCGACATTCCGCGACGAGCCCGCACTCGCCCGCGTCGAGCAGGCGGTGTCCGAGGGCGCCGCCATCATCGACATCGGTGGCGTGAAGGCCGGTCCCGGGGAGGAGGTCACGGCCGAGGAGGAAGCGCGCCGTACGGTCGGCTTCGTCGCCGAGGTCCGCCGTCGCTTCCCGGATGTGGTGATCAGCGTCGACACCTGGCGGCACGACGTGGGCGAGGCCGTCTGCGAGGCGGGCGCGGATCTGCTCAACGACGCGTGGGGTGGCGTGGATCCGAAGCTGGCCGAGGTGGCGGCCCGGTACGGGGTGGGCCTGGTGTGCACCCACGCGGGCGGCGCGGAGCCGCGGACCCGGCCGCACCGGATCGCGTACGACGACGTGATGGCGGACATTCTGCGGGTGACGACCCGACTGGCCGAACGGGCGGCGGCGCTCGGTGTGCGCCGGGACGCGATCCTCATCGACCCCGGTCATGACTTCGGGAAGAACACCCGGCACTCGCTGGAGGCGACCCGGCGGCTCGGCGAGATGGTGGAGACGGGCTGGCCGGTGCTGGTCTCGCTGTCGAACAAGGACTTCGTGGGCGAGACCCTCGACAGGCCGGTGAAGGAGCGGGTGATCGGCACTCTCGCGACGACCGCGGTGTCGGCGTGGCTCGGCGCGCAGGTCTACCGCGTCCACGAGGTCGCGGAGACCCGGCAGGTGCTGGACATGGTGGCGTCGATCGCGGGCCACCGGCCCCCGGCGGTCGCCCGCCGGGGACTCGCCTGAGCCGCGGATCCCGAGGGTCGGAACCAGGGCGGAATCCGTAGGCCTAAGGACAGCCCTTAGGCCTCGAAGCCCTCGAAGGGGATCGTCGGGGGCGGGCCGGTCTCCTTCGTGACCAGCGCGACCGCCTCTTCCACGTCGTCCGTGACGTGGAAGAGCAGCAGGTCACGCTCGGACGCCTTGCCATGGGCGACCACGGTGTCACGCAGCCACTCCACCAGGCCGCTCCAGTACGCCGAACCGAAGAGCACGATGGGGAAGCGGGTCACCTTGCGGGTCTGGACGAGGGTGAGGGCCTCGAAGAGCTCGTCCAGCGTGCCGAAGCCTCCGGGCAGGACGACGAAGCCCTGCGCGTACTTCACGAACATCGTCTTGCGGACGAAGAAGTAGCGGAAGTTCACGCCGATGTCGACGTGCGGGTTGAGCCCCTGCTCGAAGGGCAGCTCGATGCCGAGCCCGACGGAGATGCCCCTGGCCTCCCGGGCGCCCCGGTTCGCGGCCTCCATCGCGCCGGGCCCGCCACCGGTGATCACGGCGAAGCCGGCCTCGACGAGCGCCCTGCCGATACGGACACCCGCTTCGTACTCGGAAGTGCCGGGCGCGGTCCTCGCGGAGCCGAAGACGCTGATCGCACTGGGCAGTTCGGCGAGGGCGCCGAAGCCCTCCACGAACTCCGACTGGATGCGCATGACCCGCCAGGGATCGGTGTGCACCCACTCGGAGTCCCCCTCGGTGTCCAGCAGGCGCTGGTCCGTGGTGCCGGGCTGGATCTGATCTCTGCGGCGCAGCACCGGTCCCAGCCGCTGTTCCTCCGGCTGCCGTGCTTCGTCGGGGTTGCCCATGACCTGCTCCCTCCGCTGCGGTGCTCGTTCGAGGTCAGGGTAGGTCGACGGAGATGGACGGGAGCGAAATTCCGGTGGTCGGTCAGTGCGGGCCGAACGATCGCCGACCGGTCAGGGCGGGATCGGACCGTGAGCGGTCATCCAGGGCGAGATCAGGCGGTGAGCCAGTCCCGGAGTCGGTTCTCGCAGTGCGTGATCTTGTCGATGGCCACGTGTTCGTCGCGCTTGTGGGCGAAGAGCGCGTCTCCGGGTCCGTAATTGACCGCCGGGACACCCAGCGCGCTGAACCGCGAGACGTCGGTCCAGCCGAACTTGGGCTGCGCGGTGCCGCCGACCGCCTCCATGAAGGCGGCGGCCGCCGGGTGGGAGAGTCCGGGCAGCGCCCCGCCCGTGTGGTCGTCGACGGTGAACTCGGCGACGCCGCAGTCCGCGAAGACCTCGCGGACGTGCGCCTCCGCCTCGGCCATGCTGCGGTCCGGCGCGTAGCGGTAGTTGATCACCACGGTGCACTCGTCGGGGATGACATTGGTGGCGACGCCGCCCTCGATCCCCACGGCGTTGAGGCCCTCGCGGTACTCGAGCCCGTCGATCACCGGGCGGCGCGGTTCGTACGAGGCGAGACGGGCCAGGATCGGCCCGACGGCGTGAATGGCATTGGAGCCCATCCAGCTGCGCGCGGAGTGTGCGCGCTCCCCCGTCGTACGGAGATGGACCCGCAGCGTGCCCTGGCAGCCGCCCTCGACCTGGGCGTCGGACGGCTCCAGCAGCACGGCGAAGTCGCCCTCCAGCCATTCGGGGTGGGCGTCGGCCACATGCCCCAGACCGTTGAGGTGTGCGGCGACCTCTTCGTTGTCGTAGAAGACGAAGGTGAGGTCGCGGTTGGGCGCCGGGACGGTCGCGGCGATCCGCAGCTGGACGGCGACGCCCGACTTCATGTCCGAGGTGCCGCAGCCCCAGAGGATGCCGTTCTCGTCCAGCTCGGAGGGGACGTTGTCGGCGATCGGCACGGTGTCGATGTGCCCGGCGAGGACGACCCGCTCGGCGCGGCCCAGGTGCGTGCGGGCGACGACGTTGTTGCCGTGCCGGTCGACGGTGAGGTGCGGGAGGGCGCGCAGCGCCTGCTCGATCGCGTCGGCGAGGGCCTTCTCGTCGCCGCTGACCGACGGGAAGTCGACCAGGCGTGCGGTGAGCTCCGGGGCGTCCAGGGTGAGGTCAAGCGCGGTTTCGGGCATGGCCCGACCCTAACGCCCCGTACGCCGGGCCTCCGGCCGACCGGTCGCGGGACCCGGCCTGTCCGGCTGCCGGTCGCGGACCCGGCTCCGGTCCCGGTCCCGGTCCGTAGCCCCGGTGCACAGGCCCGGCCCGGCCGACCCGGTGCACAGGACCGGGGAGGGCCGCCACCGGCCTCCAGTACGGTGGGCCCGTGACCGAGACCGCCTCCCCCGTCCGGCGCGGCCGCCTCTTCCGTATCGCGGCCGCGCTCGCCGTGCTGCTGGCGCTGATCGCGTACGTGGTCGTGCAGTACGTGAGCGGGGGCGGCGGCTCGCCGCGGTGTGTGGTGCGCTCCGCCGACAGCCCGGGCTCCGGTGCCGGTACCTCGTACGAGCTCAGCCCGGAGATGGCCGCCAACGCCGCCACGATCTCCGCGGTGGGCACGACCCGGGGGATGCCGGAGCGTGCGGTCACCATCGCGCTGGCGACTGCCCTGCAGGAGTCCGCGCTGCGCAACATCAACCATGGCGACCGGGACTCGCTCGGCCTCTTCCAGCAGCGCCCCTCCCAGGGCTGGGGCAGCGCCAAGCAGATCCGCGACCCCGTCTTCGCCGCCGGCAAGTTCTACGACCATCTCGCCGAGGTACCCGGCTACTCGCGGCTGCCCCTGACGGTGGCGGCCCAGCGCGTCCAGCGCAGCGGCTTCCCCCAGGCCTACGCGAAGCACGAGCCGGACGCCTCACTGCTCTCCGCCGCGCTGACCGGCCGCGCCTCCGCCTCCCTGACCTGCACGGCGCGCGTTTCCGCGGGGCCCGGCGACCCGGCGAAGCTCCGCTCGGAACTCGTGCGCTCCTTCGGCCCCGGGGTCCTTCCCGCGGCCGGCGGCACGGGGCGCGCGGGCGCGCCCCGCCCGGCCGAGCTGACGGTGCCGGTGAACGCGACAGCGGCCACGGACACCGGCGACACGGGCGGCGCGGACCGCCGCGGCTGGGAGCTGGCCCACTGGGCGGTGGCCAAGGCCGCGGAGCTCCGGATCGCCGAGGTCGCGTTCGGCGGCAAGGTCTGGAGCGTGGACGAGGCCGACGAGGGCTGGCGCGCGGCGGATTCGGGCGCCGGGACACCGGACGCCGGGGCGGTCCGGATCCGCGTCGCGTCGTAGCGGCCCTCACTCCGCATTCCGCATCGCGCAACCGTCCGAGGCGCCACTCTCCCGAGTTACTCGGTGCGCATCCCGGCGATGTTTTTCCGGCTTGTTCGGAGCCGTTCGAGGCCGTTCATCAATTCCCCTGCGCCACAAGGGAAGTGACGGTTCAGCAGACTGTCCGCACCCGCATTGTTCGCCCATTTTTGTCCGCAGCCGATAATGCGATGCATTACGAACTCTTTACCTCAGCTCACCGCAACCTTCCCGGGCCCACGAGCGGTTGTCAGTGCGTCCGATCGCCGGACAGTCACCACAGCACGACCCCAACGTTCTCTCGTCGAAGGAGCACCATGTCCCTCCCCCTGACCCGCCGGATCGCCCGTGCCGCGCTGCTCGTCGCAGCCGGCGCAGCTCCCGTGGTCGGTGCGGCCGGCTCCGCAAGCGCCGCGGAGCTTGCGCCCGCCCAGGACCTGGGCGGCCTGACCCAGCTGGACGGCGACGCAGTCGGCACCGCCACGGACGGTGCCACGCGCCAGGCGGCCGGCCTGGCGAACGAGGCCGGCGGCAAGGTGGTCGGCACGACCCTCCCGGCCGCCTCCAGCACGCTCGGCGACGCCGCCGAGTCGGGTGTCCCCGCCGCTCAGAAGACGGCCGGTGGGGCCGCCGGCACCCTGGGCGAGACCGCGGCCACCGCGACCACGCAGGGTGCGCCCGCGGTCGAGTCGCTGACCGGGGGCGGCGTCCCGGACGCGGGCAGCGCGCTGCCCGTCGGCGAGCTGCCCGCGAAGGGCCTGGTCGGCTGATTCACCGCGCGCCGCACGCGGACACGCACCCCACACACGGAAGGGCCCTCGGGAGCACGAACTCCCGAGGGCCCTCCCGTATGCCCGGCACGCCGGCATGCCTGACGAGGCCCGGCGAGGCCCGGCATGCCTGACGAGGCCGCACGAGGCCTGGCGCGCGATCTCAGCCGAGGCGCTTGACCGCCGCCTCGACCCGCTCGTCGGTCGCCGTGAAGGCGACGCGTACGAACCGCTCCCCCGCCTCCCCGTAGAAGTCCCCGGGCGCGACCAGAATGCCCAGCTCCGCCAGATGCGCGACGGTGTCCCAGCAGGGCTCGTCGCGGGTCGCCCACAGGTAGAGGCTCGCCTCGCTGTGCTCGATCCGGAAGCCGTGCTTCAGCAGCGCCTCGCGCAGCGCCCCGCGCCGCGCCGCGTACCGGTCCCGCTGCTCCGCGACATGCGTGTCGTCGCCGAGCGCCGCGACCGTCGCCGCCTGCACCGGCGCCGGCGTCATCATTCCGCCGTGCTTGCGGACCTGCAGCAGCTCACCCAGCACGGCCGCGTCGCCCGCGACGAAGGCCGCGCGGTATCCCGCCAGGTTCGAGCGCTTGGACAGCGAGTGGACGGAGACGATGCCTTCGTACGTACCACCGCAGACATCCGGATGCAGTACGGAGACGGGCTCGGCTTCCCAGCCCAGCTCGAGGTAGCACTCGTCGCTGAAGACCAGCACACCGTGCTCGCGCGCCCACGCGACGATCCGGATCAGCTCGTCCTTCGACAGGACCCGGCCGGTCGGGTTGGACGGCGAGTTCAGCCACAGCAGCTTCAGTCCGGCGGGGTCGAGTCCGGTCCCCGCGGCGTCGGCCGCAATTGTCTCGGCGTCGTACACGACCGGGGTGGCGCCGCAGAGTCGCGCGCCGACCTCGTACGTCGGGTAGGCGAGGCGCGGGTACCCGACCTTGTCGCCGGCGCCCAGGCCGAGCTGGGTCGGCAGCCAGGCCACCAACTCCTTGGAGCCCACCACGGGCAGCACATTGGTGTGCCCGAAGGACACGGCCCCGAGCCGTCGCTCGCACCAGCCGACCAGCGCGTCGCGCAGCGCGGCCGTCCCCCACACAGTCGGATAGCCGGGCGAGTCCGCGGCGGCGACGAGGGCCCGCTGGATCAGCGCGGGGACCGGGTCGACGGGTGTGCCGACGGAGAGGTCGACGATGCCGTCCGGGTGGGCCGCGGCGGTCGCTTTGTACGGCTCCAGCTTGTCCCAGGGAAAGACGGGGAGACGGGACGATACGGCGGACACGGTGCTCACTTTCTCGTACGTACGGCGCGGGGCGGCGCAAACGCCTCGGTCCCGTACGGCGGACGTACCGTACGGGACCGAGGTCGCGCGATCAGCCGTTCTGCGGCGGAAGCGCGGCGATGAAGGGGTGGTCGCGCTCGATCAGGCCCAGCTTGGAGGCGCCACCGGGCGAACCGAGCTCGTCGAAGAACTCGACGTTCGCCTTGTAGTAGTCCTTCCACTCCTCGGGAGTGTCGTCCTCGTAGAAGATCGCCTCGACCGGGCAGACCGGCTCACAAGCACCACAGTCGACGCATTCGTCCGGGTGGATGTACAAGGACCTTGAGCCCTCGTAGATGCAGTCGACGGGGCACTCCTCGATGCACGCCTTGTCCTTGACGTCGACACAAGGCTGCGCGATGACGTAGGTCACGCTGTCGTTCCTCCTCCGTAGGGCGCGGCGTCCGATCTCCGGCTCGCCGCGGGGCTGCGCGGGAGCGCGGCGTCGTCGATGCCCGCCCCTAGTATCTCCGTTCCTGGGGATGATCCGAACAGGAGGGGAGGACTGAGCTGTGGAATTCACCGCCGGGGGACGTCTGGAGGTCCGCATCACCCCCGCTGACGTGGGCAAACGTGTTTCGGTCCGGCGGCTCGCCGAGGAGGGGTCCGGGTCGGAGAAGTTCACCGACACGGTTGGTGTTCTCACATCCTGGGACAACGGTGTGCTGCTGATCACACGCAGGACCGGCGAGACCGTCCGTATCCCGGAATCGTCGCTGGTCGCAGGCAAGACCGTGCCCACCGCGCCGGCTCGTCGGCGGGGTCCCGCGGCGTCCTTCGAGGAGCTCGCGAGGGTGTCCGCGCGGGCGTGGCAGCCGGTGGAGAGCGAGCCGCTCGGGGAATGGCAGCTGCGGGCGGCATTCCAGGAGACTCCGCGCGATGGGGGTGCCCCCGGACGGAGTCTGGGGGAGCGTCCTGGAGGGGTGGCGGCCGGGCGACGGGTGGGCTTCACTCGGCGCGCGAACTCGGTGCTGGCGCTGGGCGACCCGGGCATGCCGCTGGACGACGCGCTGGAACGGATTGTCGCCTGGTACGCGGAGCGTGATCTTCCGCCCTACATCCAGACCGCGACCGGCGCGGAGGGCACGCAGGAGCGGCTCTGCGCGGAGCTGGAGAGCCGCGGCTGGGAGCGCGAGGTGACGGCGGAGCTGCGCGTCGGCGGGCTCGCGGCGGTCGGCGACATGGACGTGGATGTGTCGCGGGTGCGGCTCGCGCGGTCCGTCGACGAGCCATGGCTCCGGCGCTACCAGCGGTTCGCTGTGCCGGGCCCACATGTGCTGAAGGTACTGGGCAGCGGCCCGTCTGTGTGGTTCGCGACCGTGCCGGGCGAATCCGAGATCCCTGCGGCCATCGGCCGTTGTGTGGTCGACGGACGCTGGGCAGGCTTCATGGCGGTGGAGGTGGACCCCGCCCGGCGGAGGCAGGGCCTGGCGACGGCCGTGATGGCGGCGCTCGCCCGCCGCGCCCTGGACGAGGGTGCGTCGGCAGCCTGGCTGCAGGTCGAGTCGGACAACGGCGGGGCCCGGGCGCTGTACGAGGGGATGGGTTTCGCGGTTCATCACCTCTACCACCATTTCCGATACTCCCGATCTTCCTGAACGGGTACGAGACGCATATGCACCCGCCACACCCCGAGGCAACGCGCTGGCGGCGCCGGTTCGCCGAGGAGGCCCGCGCCGACCGGCCCGACCTTGCGACGCTGTGCCTGCTGGTGGGCACGGAGGCGGACCCGTCGCTGGACGAGGCCGCTCTGGACGCCGCCCAGATGGAGCTGGACCGGCTGGCGGGAATGCTGCCGTACGGCATCGCAGGTCCCGAGTCCTGGGCGGCGGCCCTGGCCGCCCTCCTCGGCGAGCGCTGCGGCTTCCACGGCACGCCCGGCTGCTACCAGCGTCTGGAGTCCTCCCTGCTCCACGAGGTCCTGCGGCGCCGTCGCGGCCTGCCGATACTCCTCTCGGTCGTCTGGCTGGAGGTCGCCCGCCGCGCCGGGGCGCCCGTGTACGGCGTCGCCCTCCCGGGCCACTTCGTCGTCGGCTTCGGCGATCCGGCGAACCCCGTGCTCGCGGACCCTTTCGCGGGCGGCCGCCTGCTGACCGGAGCGGACGCGGAGCTCCTCGTCGTGGGCGCGACGGGCGCGCCGCTCGACCCGTCGATGCTGATCCCGGCGAGCCCGCTGCAGATCGTCCTGCGCATCCTCAACAACATCCGCGCCTGGTCGGCCGCGCGCCCGGAGCGTACGGATGTCGCGCTGTGGGCCGTCGACCTCTCCCTGCTGCTCCCCTCCCACCCGGCCCGTCTCCGCTTCGAACGAGCCCAACTCCTCGTCCAGTGCGGGGAATTCCTCGCGGGAGCGGCGGAGATGGACGCGTACGCGGACGTCGTCTCGGCGGTGGAGCCGGCGACGGCGGCGTCGATCAGGCGCCGGGCGCACGCGGCGCGGTCGATGCTGAACTGAGGCGGGAGGCTCTGCGGCCCCGGCCCCGGGCCCGGGCCCGGCACGAGAGGTACCTCCACTCGTACGAGTTGTGCCGGTCGTGCCGCGATCGTCACACGTCGGCCCCGCTGCCCCGGCCGCGATGCGGGCGGTGTGAGCGGCGGGGACCACGGGCGATGCGGCCCGTTGCCTCAAGCCTGTGCCGCACGTGGCCGATCACGTTCGTGAAGACGTGGAAAAGCGGCGCCGAGCCGGTTCGGTTCGCCGCCGGGGCCAGGTGCTCACGAACGAAGGGAGAGACACCGTGGATCTCGGACTGGAAGGCCGCGTGGCCCTGGTCACCGGCGCGAGCAGGGGAATCGGGCTCGCGATCGTGAAAGCCCTGGCGGCCGAGGGGGCCCGGGTGGTGGCCGCCGCGCGCAGGTCTTCCGACGAGCTCGACGCGCTGATCCGGAGCGGACCGGTGCGCCTGGTGCGGGTGGATCTGGCCGACGGCGACGCTGCCGCGCAGCTGGTCGACGCGGCCGGGGACCAGGTCGACATTCTCGTGAACAACGTGGGTTCGGCCGCTGCGCGGCCCGGCGGGTTCCTCGGCACCACGGACGAGGAGTGGGAGGCGACGATGAACCTCAACCTGTTCGTCGCGGTGCGCGTCACGCGGAGGGTCCTGCCGCTGATGCTCGCCAAGGGTCGCGGCTCGATCGTCAACATCGGCTCGGTCAATGCCGTGTTCCCCGACCCGGGCGTGATCGACTACTGCGCCGCCAAGGCCGCGCTGGCGAACTTCTCCAAGGCCGTTTCCAAGGCGGTGGGCGGCCAGGGGATCCGGGTGAACACGGTCAGCCCGGGCCCCGTCGAGACCGACCTGTGGCTGGGCGCCGACGGCGTTGCGGCCACCGTGTCCCAGGCGACCGGGATGGCGCCGGAGGACGTGACCGCCCGGGCCGCGGGCCTCGCGGTCACCGGCCGGTTCTCGAAGCCGGCCGAGGTCGCGGACGCGGTGCTGTTGCTGGCGAGCGACCGGGCGGCCAACATCACCGGCTCCGACATCACCGTCGACGGCGGGTTCGTGACCACCTGGTAGGCGGGGCCCGGCACCAGGTCGGGTCCCGGGACCGGTGGGCGGGGGCCTGACCACCTGGCAGGCGGATTGGTGGCCGTCAGGAGGTGCCCCCGTGATCGACACGCAGGACGACCTTGCCGCGCGGATGGTCCGTCACGAGCGCCTCGTAGGCCGCTCGTGTCTCGGTGAGCGGCACCACGCGGTCCACCACCGGCCTGAGCTTTCCCTCGTCGATCAGTTCGTTGATGGCCACCAGGCCGGGCCGGTCGGGTACGACGATGAAGAACAGGCCTCGTACTCCATGAGCGGCGGCTTTCTCCTGGTCCGGCGGCTGGACGATGCTGACCAGGGTTCCGCCCGGGCGCAACGTCGCCCAGGACCGGTCCAGGGTTTCTCCGCCGACCAGGTCGAGCACCACGTCGACGTCCCGCACCAGGTCCTCGAAACGCTCGGCCTTGTAGTCGATGACCCGTTCCGCGCCGAGCCCGGTGACGAAGTCCTTGTCGCGCGCCGAGGAGGTGGCGGTCACCCGCCCGCCCAGGGCCACGGCGATCTGCACGCCCAATGTGCCGACGCCTCCGGCGCCCCCGTGGATCAGGACGTGCTGTCCCGGTTGCAGCGCGGCATGCTCCACCAGCGCCTGCCACACGGTGAGGGCGGCGAGCGGGAGTGCCGCCGTGTGTTCGTGGTCCAGCGCGGCCGGCTTGGAGGCGAGCATGTCCGCGGGGACGGTGACGTACTCGGCGGCCGCACCGTCGCGGGTGAACGGGATCAGCCCGTAGACGTCGTCGCCGACCGCGAGGTCGGTCACTCCACTGCCGAGCGCGGCCACCACGCCCGAGAACTCGTGCGCGGGGACGGTGGGCGTGCGGTCGCGCCCCGTCGCGTCGAGACTGTCGGTCCAGGTGGCGTCCCAGGCGAGCTCGCCTGCCGTGACGGAGGCGGCGCGGACCGCGACGAGCACTTCGCCCGCCGCCGCTTCGGGCCGCGGCGCCGACTCGTACGCGAACCGTTCCGGGCCGCCTCGCTCATGGGCCCGTACTGCGTGCATCGTGGTGGCCATGAGGTGATCGTTGCCATGAACGGGCCGGTCTCAGTCCGTCGGCAGCCCTCAGTCACTCCTTGGGCAGAAGCCCGGAGCACTCCTTGGGCGGAACCCCGGGAGCCCCGGTCCGTCATCGCGGACAGGGGCTCCCGGGGTTCCGGGGCGGATGCGTGTCAGCCCTGCGGGTTCAGCTCGATCGTCTGCGTACGGTCGGCCGGGGTCTTGCCGAGGAGCGCCTTCTGCATCGCGAAGGCGACGTCGTCCGCGGACAGCTGATGCTTGTTGCCGTCCCCCTTGGTGATCATGATGCCGTCGAAGACGCCGTCCAGGAGCTCGTTGATGGCCTTCTTGTCGTAGACCTCGACCAGCCGCCCGTCGACCGCCTTCATCGAGAGGATCTTCGGCAGGGACCTGGAAGGTCCGAACTGGATCTCCTTGCCACCCGCCTTGATCGTGATCAGGCCGGACATGGCGGGCCCGGCGAACTCCTTCATCGCCCGGTCCAGTTCGGTCTGGGTGATGGTCGGCTCGCGGGTGGCGACCGGCAGCTCCACGGTGTTGATACGGCCGGTCTCGACCTGGGCGCGGTACGCGTCCCGCACCGAGATCATCGACTGCCGGACATCCAGCGCCTTGCCCGACTTGCCCGGTACAGGGACGGCCTTGCCCGGCTCGAACCTGATCGTGCCCTCGGTGGCCGAGCCCGACGCGCCCGCCAGGTCGGCCAGCGCGACGCTCAGCTTCTCCTCGTCGACCGGGATGACCGGCTGGGCCTCGCGCTCGCCGCCGAAGAGGGTGGCGATCACCGAGACCGGGTTGTAGTCGCTGCCCGCGGCGCCGCGGACGGTCGCCTGGCTGTCGAGGCTGAGGCCCGCCTTGTCCGGGGCGAGCTGCTCCTTCTGGCCGCCGACGGTGAGCTGCAGCGGCGACGTGGCGCGCTTGCCGAGGGCGGCTTCGAGCTTGGCGACCGCCTGGTCCCTGGTGCCGCCGCCGATGTCGACGCCGAGGACCGTGGTGCCCTTGGGCACGTCGGAGTGGTTGAGCAGCAGCCCGGCGCCGTACGCGACACCGAGCAGGCCGAATACGCCCGCTCCGGCGAGCACGAGCTTGGAGCGGCCCTTCTTCGCCGGCCCGGACGAGGACGACGAGGAGGACGGCGACGAGGCCGCGGGGGCGGGCGGGGTCGCCGACGGTCCCGGCGCGGTGCGCGCCGATGCGGCCGGGCCGGGGAAGTCCGGCGCCGAGAAGTCCGGCGCGGACGGGCCGCCGGGGCCGCCCGAAGGCCACGGCGAGTTCGTGGCGTCGGGACCTGCGGGCGCGAACGGCGAGCGGTGTTGCTGCGGCGGGACCACCGGGATGCCGCTGGTCAGCGTGTCCCCGGAGACGTTGCCGCCGGGTCCGGAGGGGCCGGGAGGGACGATCGGACCCGCCGGACCGGCCGGGCCGGTCTCGGGGGCGGGCTGCTGCGGGGTGAGTACGGCGGTGTCGTCGCTCATCCGGGGAGCACCGCCGTGCCCTGGTGCGCCGCCACCCGGCGCGAACGGCGAGGTACCGGTGGCCGGCCCCGCCGTGGGACCCGCGGGACCCGTGGGGCCGGCGGGTGCGGAACCCGGCGGGCGCACCCCGAGCTGGGGCGTGGCACGGCCTTGTGCGTTCGTGTCCGCCGCGAGGTCGTCGAGCCCGCTCCTGGGGCGGGACCCGGCGCCGGTCGGGGCATCCGAGAAGTACGGAACGCCGGGCGCGGGCGTCTGCCCGTTCGGAGCGCCGGACGGACCGGGGATCCGATGCGCACCCGTGTCGTCGACACCGGAGGCCGGACCGGCACCCGACGCCGGACCGGCACCTGCGCCCGGACCCCGTCCCGGGGCCGGGGCGGCAGCCGGAGGAGGCGTCTGAGCCGGCGTCTTGCGGGGAGCGAACCAGTCGCTGGTCCGCTCCTCGGCGGGCTTCTCCACCGCCTCGGCCTCACCCGTGCCACGCCCGGCGTCCGCGGCGGTGGCAGCGCGCTGCGCGGGCGCGGGCGGCCGCGGCGTGCTGCCCGTGCGTTCGGCGGCGCCGTCGCGCTGCGCCACGACGTTCTTCTTGTCCACGTCGCTCATCGGCGTACGCATGACGACCGGGGGGATCGGCCGCGAACCCGGAATATTGATCCGGATGCGGGTCGTCAGCGTCGTCTCGGTCCTGGGCTCGTCCGGCTGCGGCGCGGACGCCGGCTCGGCTCCCTCCTCCGGAGCGTCCTGCGTGGGATGCAGCGACGGATACTGGCGGGAGCCGTACGGCGGTGTCCCCGAAGGGTACGCGGCTCCGCCACGCCCCTGGGGGCCGGAGGACGAACTGTCAGTTTCACGGCTCAAAGCAGGTTCTCCCGGTTGGCTCCGCCGCCCGTTCTTACTTTGTTCTCACTGCTGCGGGCGGCTCGGCGGCGCGCACCACCATACTGGCCGCCGCCGGAGCGTATCCGGCGACTGCGCGAAGCGACGTTCCGCGGCCGCCGCAACGAGCGTGGGCAATTCGGCCTCAGATGGGACACGTCACTTGCCAAGTCGGCCGGAACTCCCGCCCGGTTGCGGCAACCGCGACATGGTGGCACACATCACAGCGATCACCATTCCGCCCAGCAGAAAGACGATCTCGCCGAGCCCGCCCGCGAAGACACCGTCGCCCTCCGGCCGTCCGGCGCTGAGCAGGAGCACGGCGACGAGCCAGCCCGCGGCCGGTGCCAGCACTCCGAGCTGGGTGCCGGTGGCGCGCAGGCCACCGTAGAAGAGACCTGCCGCGCCGAGCAGCGCCAGCACCAACCCGGCCGGGAACCAGGCGGCTTGGACGAGCGATCCCGCGGCCCCGACAGGGACACCGAGGACGGCGAGACCGATGTACGCGGCGATGCGTCCCGGCTTGGGGGGTCTGGCCGGCCAGGCTCCGGGCTGACTCATCACGCGGCCTCCTGTGTCGTCGTGCCGGTCGCGCCGGCGAACAGATCGTGCTCGCGCTCGCCCTCCGGTGCGCCGGAGCGGCCGCGCACCAACTGGTAGTACTCGGTGGTGAACAGCGGCTGGCCGAGATCGTTGGAAAGCGCGAAGAAGGGCCCGTCCACGGCGATTTGGGTGGTGTGCGCACGCATCGCGGCGGCCTTGTGCGCGAGGTAGGCGGAGCCGTCGATCTCGGCGGTGATCTCCGAGTCGTCCACTACGCCGGGAATGTCCTCGATATCCGCGATGCCGGGGAAGTCGGCGCCCGCGGCACGCAGCCGGGCGAAACCCTCCTCGGCGACCGAGCGCGGCACCCGGTTCCAGTAGATCTTGGCGATGGTGTGCGGGGCGCCGAGGTCGCGCCGGAAGGCGGGCTCCGCGGCGAGATCGGCCGCGCGCATGGCGACGCGGTGCGCCTGGATGTGGTCGGGGTGGCCATAGCCCCCGTGCGGGTCGTACGTCACGAGGACCTGCGGCCGTACGGCACGGATCACCTCGACGAGATACGGGGCGGCGTCGTCCACGTCGGTGCTCCAGAACGCGCCGGGGCGGCGGTTCTGGGGGAGGCCCATCATCCCGGAGTCACGGAAGCGCCCGGGGCCGCCGAGGAACCGGTGGTCGTCGACGCCCAGCTCCTTCATCGCGGCGGCCAGTTCACCGATCCGGTGCGCGCCGAGGCTGTCCTCCCTGTCGGCGGTCAGATGCGCGAGCTCGGGCGGGATGACCTCGCCCTCCTCGCCGAGGGTGCAGGTCACCAGGGTGACCTTGGCGCCCTCTGCGGCGTACCGGGCCATCGTGGCGCCATTGTTGATCGACTCGTCGTCGGGGTGCGCATGCACCAGGAGCAGACGACGGGCTGGGAGATCCGTCATGGCCCCAGCCTACGAGGCCCGGACCCAGGTGGTGTCTTGCGGATCGGGCCCGTCAGAACTTGATGCCGCCGATCATGCCCGCCACATTCGTGGTCAGCTCCGTGATGGTGGGCGCGAGGGAGGAGCTGGACAGGTAGAACCCGAGGAGCATGCAAACCGCCGCATGTCCGGCTTTCAGTCCGGATTTCCGGACCAGCAGGAAGACGACGATCGCCAGCAGCACCACCGCCGAAATCGAGAGTGCCACGGCGGTCACCTCCACAAATATTCGGTCCGGACCGGGCAGCTTGCATGTGCCAGGAGGTTCATACCCACCTAGCGCTACGGATCATAACTATCCGTACCACCGCATCGATCGGTGCACGGCAGCACATGGGGGCGCACACCCTCCGCCGAGTCCGTCGGACGCGGGCGAAACGGCGGCGCCAACGGCTAGGTTCGGTCGCATGACCATGAGGCAGCAGCTCTCCTTCCCCCGCCAGTACGCCAGGACGCAGCGCTTCACCCTCGGCGCACCGCGCGCGTTCACGGTGTCCCCGGACGGCTCCCGGGTGGTGTTCCTGCGGTCCCCTTCGGGGACGGAACGGGCGCACCGGCTCTGGGTGCTGGACCTCGAGGGGGACGTACGTGAGCGGGTGGCCGCCGATCCGGACGCCCTGCTGGGCGGGGCGGCCGAGGAGTTGTCCGCCGAGGAGCGGGCGCGGCGGGAGCGCAGCCGTGAGGCGTCGGGGGGAATCGTCGGGTATGCCGTGGACCGGGAGGCGGAGTTGGCGGCGTTCGCCCTGTCCGGGCGGCTCTTCACCGCGGAGCTGCGGGCCGGGACGGCACGTGAACTGCCGGCCGCCGGGCCGGTGATCGATCCGCGGCCTTCGCCGGACGGGCGGTTCGTCGCCTATGCGGCCGCGGGCGCGCTGCGGGTGATCGGCGCGGAGGGCGAGGGGGACCGCGCGCTGGCCGAGCCGGAGGACGAGCGCACGGCATACGGGGTGGCGGAGTTCGTCGCGGCCGAGGAGATGGGGCGCTCGCGCGGCTTCTGGTGGGCTCCGGAGTCCGACCGGCTGCTGGTCGCGCGGGTGGACGAGTCGCCCGTACGGCGTTGGTGGATCGCGGATCCGGCGCATCCGGACCGGGAGCCGGCGGCGATGACGTACCCGGTGGCCGGGACGGCGAACGCGGACGTACGGCTCTTCCTCATGGGGCTCGACGGCTCACGCACCGAGGTCGGGTGGGACCGGGAGCGGTATCCCTATCTGGCCCGGGTGCACTGGTCGTCGGCCGGGGCTCCGCTGCTGCTCGTGCAGTCCCGGGACCAGCGGACGGCGCTGCATCTGGCGGTGGACACGGAGACCGGTACGACGCGCACGGTGCATGTGGACGAGGACCCGGCGTGGATCGAGCTGCTGGCCGGGGTGCCCGCGTGGGCTCCGGACGGAAGGCTGGTGCGGGTCGCGGACGAGGGCGGGGCGCGGGTGCTGGCCGTCGGCGACCGGCCGCTGACCGGGCCGCAGTTGCATGTCCGGGCGGTGCTGGACATCGGTGAGTCGGATGTCCTGGTGGCGGCCTCGGCAGGTGAGAACGCCGCGGACCCGGAGATCGGCGAGATCCATGTGTACCGGGTCAACGAGCTGGGGATCGAGCGGCTCTCCGAGGGCGCGGGGCTGCATTCCGCCGTGCGCTCGGGGCCGGTGACGGTGCTCGCCTCCGCGCGGCCCGAGGTGAGCACCTCGACGGTTCAGGTGCTCCGGGACGGGAAGCCGGTGGCCGCGATCGCCTCGTACACGGAGGAACCCGTCCTTTCGCCCCGTGTGCAACTTGTCGAGGGGGGCGCACGGCGAATCCCGTGCGCCGTCCTGCTTCCGTCCGACTATCAGGAGTCGGACGGTCCGCTTCCCGTCCTGCTGGACCCGTACGCCGGACCGCACGGACAGCGTGTGGTCGCCGCGCGCAATCCGCATCTCACCTCGCAGTGGTTCGCCGATCAGGGCTTCGCGGTGGTCGTCGCGGACGGGCGCGGCTCCCCCGGCCGTTCGCCCGGCTGGGAGAAGGGGATCAAGGACAATCTGCTGCTGACGCTCGACGACCAGGTCGACGCGCTGCACGCACTGGCGGACCGCTTCCCGCTGGACCTCGGCCGGGTGGCCATCCGCGGCTGGTCGTACGGCGGCTATCTCGCCGCGCTCGCGGTGCTGCGCCGGCCCGATGTGTTCCACGCGGCGGTCTCCGGCGCGCCGGTCACCGACTGGCGGCTGTACGACACCCACTACACCGAGCGCTATCTCGGCAGCCCCGAGGAGCAGCCCGAGGTCTACGCGGCGAACTCCCTCGCCACGGAGGCGGGGCTGACCGATCCGGCCGAGCCGGTACGGCCGCTGATGATCCTCCATGGCCTGGCGGACGACAATGTGGTGGTGGCACACAGCCTCCGGCTCTCATCGGCACTGCTCGCGGCCGGACGCCCCCATGAACTGCTGCCTCTCACGGGCGTCACGCATATGACACCTCAGGAGCAGATCGCGGAGAACATGCTTCTGCTCCAGGTGGAGTTCCTGAGGCGCTCCCTGGGGATGGACTAGTGCCGCGACCGGCAATGTTTGCCCGTCAGGGAGCGTCGTCCGGTGCGTGCCATCGCAAGGCGGCCGGAAGTCCTTGTAGCGGAGCTACCAGGGCTTTTGGCCAACGCAGCGAGGGTGCGTGCCGGGCGGCGCGACAGGGCAAAGCTTGCCGGGAGGGGCACTAGGGCGTGTCCTGTGGCTCGGCCCGGCAGGATCCGGAGGACAGGACCTGGAGCCCGTCCGGAGCGGGCCGTTCACCGGCGGCCGTTCACTGTCGGCGGGTCGCCGGTCCCGGGTTCACCAGCCCGGTGGCGGGGACGAGGGCGGGGGCGGGCCGAACCCGTCACCCTGCGGATGTCCGTAACCGGCTGGCTGCTGCCTCTGTGGCAGCGGCCCGCCGGCCGCATCGCTCACTCCCCTGCGCGCCAGGACCAGCAGCACCGCCGCACCCGCCACCAGCTCAAAGGTCCAGCTGCTGACGGCGAGTTGGTCACGGACGGGCAGATCGCCGAAGCCGCCGATCAGCTCGAAGCGGATCGCGAGGGCGAGGCCTGCGGCGCCGCTCGCGGTGAGGAGCCCAGCGGCGGCCAGTCCCAGCGGCCGCGAGTAGACGGCGTGGAAGAGCGCGCCGCCCGCCGCGGCGAGACAGATCAGCACGACCGCCGCGTTGAGCCAGCCCGGCGGCGGGCCGAGCAGCGGCAGCATGAGGTTCGCGTTGCCGGTGAAGCGGTCGGTGTAGGAACTCGCGGGGATCTCCGAGGTCCAGTACACCTCCCAGGCCGCGCGGATCCCCGCGACGGCGGCGAGCAGCAGGAACGCGGTGACCGAGACGCCCCGGGAGGGGCGGATCGGGGCCGCGTCGTACGGCGACTCCGCGGGCCGGCGCCCCGCCGCGGCCGTGATGAGCAGCCCGACGGCGATACCGAGAGCCACGAAGACGGAGACGAGTGCACGGCTGCGGAGCTCGTCGGTGGCCCTCAGGTCCATCCAGACCGCGCTGAGCAGCCAGAGCCCCGGCAGCCGTACGGCGAGCGTGACGACTCCGGCGGCGACGAGCGCGGCGGCCGCCACCCGGGAGCGCAGGGCCGCGACGCCCACGACGACGTATCCGACGAGCAGCACCGGATCCTGGAGGGTGGTCGTGAGCCGCCGCGCCGAGACCGCGGTGCGGCCGTCACCGGCCCAGAACCACCAGAGGTCGAGCGGCTCTTCCGCCGCACGGAGGTCGCGGACGATCCAGGCCGCGGCCAGTGCCGCGAGGACGGCACACAGCGCCGCGCCGGTGATCCTTGCTCCCCGTGTGAAAGCCACACAGGGGATACTCCATCGCTCCCCTCACGGGAACAAGGGACCGATCACCTCTTGGGACCGGCGATACGCGCCTTGGCCCGACCAGGAACCGAGAATGGAGCCGACCAGAAGCCGACGGGCGTCGCCCGGGATACGACGCGACCGCGACGGGATGCGACCGGCCGGAGCGACATGGTGCGTTCCGGCCGGTCTACGGCACCCGCACGGCCGTACGCAGTTCAGGGTGGCTCGTTCGTATATCGGTGCTGCTTCGGCCAAGTTGCCTGGGTGTTAACGAAATTGATGCGCACTTAGCGGGATTTGACGGGGTCCGGACGCCAGTAACCCAGTGCGCTCACCCGCTCCTTGGGGAGGGCGAGCTCCTTGCGTACATACGTGGTGAGGGTCCGGGTCGTCGCCGTGTCGCAGGCGATCCAGACGAACGCACCGGCCGGATCCTCACCGAGCAGACCGGGCAGCGCGGCCCGCACCTCCTCGATCAGCCGGCCGCCGCCGTCCTGCCGCGGCACGCGCCGCAGCTCGTGGCGCTCGGCGTCGGTCCGCACGGGCAGATCGGCGTCCGAGGCGTGCGGGGTCTCGAACCAGATGGTGGCCGGAACCTGCGGCATCGCGTCCAGCAGGGAGTTGATCGCGGGCAGCGAGGCCGGGTCGCCGATGACGAACAGCCGCGACGGCAGCGGCTCGGGCACGGCGAAGCCCGTGCCCTGGACCGTCGCCTCGATGGTGTCGCCGGGCTGGGCCTTGCGGGCCCAGTCGCTGGCGCAGCCGTCGTGCAGGGCGAACTCCAGGCTGAAGGTCCCGGCGGCGGGGTCGGGATCGACGAGGGTGTAGGCGCGCTGATGGGGCTTTCCCGCGTTGTCGAACCAGAGCCGCACCCACATGGTGGGGTGCACTCCGGTGGCGCCGAGCATGCCCCCGTCGGTGAGATGCAGCCGGCGGAACTGCTCGGTGACCTGCTCCGCCCCGGTCACCGTGAATGCGAAGTCCTTGCCCCGCATCAGCTTGAGGACCACACCCTCCCAGCCATGCCCCACCGCTGTCTCCTCCCCGAGCACCCAGTAAAGTTAGGCCAGCCTAACCTAAAGGCCGATCGAGCAGGAGAGTGGGGACAGCGTGACGACCGAGGTCTACCGGGATGCCTGGGGCATCCCGCATCTGCGTGCCTCCAGCGCCCTGGAACTGGCCTTCGCGCAGGGACGGAACGCCGCCGTGGACCGGGGCTGGCAGCTCGAGGTCGAGCGGCACCGGGTGCAGGGCACGACGGCCGCCTTCCTGGGCGCGGAAGCCGTCGTCTGGGACCGGTTCGCCCGTCGGTCCCGGCTGGCCGACACGGCCCGGCGCTGCTTCGCGAACCTGGACGCGGACACGGCGGAGTGGGTGCGTGCGTACGTGGACGGCGTCAACGCGGGCCTTCCGGAGGGCGCGGAGGCGGCTCCCGAGTTCGCGGCGACCGGGCTCGCGCCCGGTCGGTGGGAGCCGTGGGTCCCGCTGGGGATCTGGATCTCGACGCACATCCTGTTCGCCGGGTTCCCCACCAAGCTGTGGCGCGAGGAGGTGGCACGACGGCTGGGCGACGAGGCGATCACCCTCTTCGCCACGGACGGTCCGGGTACCTCGGGCAGCAACGGCTGGCTGGTCACCGGCGACCGTACGGCCACGGGCGCGCCCCTCATCGCGGGCGACCCGCACCGCTTCATCGAGGACCCCGGCATCTACCAGCAGATCCACCTGGTCTGCCCGGACTTCGACGTCCTCGGCCTCGCCGTCCCCGGCGTACCCGGCCTCGCCCACTTCGGCCACACCGGTGACGTCGCCTGGGCGATCACCAACGCCATGTCCGACTACCAGGACCTGTACCGCGAGCGGCTGCGGCGCACGGCGACCGCGGTCGAGGCCCTCGGCCCGGACGGCTGGCACCCGGCCGCCCACCACCGCGAGACGATCGAGGTGGCGGGCGGCGACCCGGTCGAGGTCGAGATCATCGAGACCGGGCGCGGCCCCGTGATCATCGGCGGCGATGACGGCGGGACGGAGGCCATCAGCCTGCGCTACCCGCCGCGCGTGACCGGCGAGCTCGGCTTCGAGGCGCTCCCCGCGCTGCTCAGGGCGCGCAGTACGGGGGATGTGGACCGGGCGCTCGACGCATGGACCGAGCCGGTCAATGTGGTCCATGCCGCGGACACCGCCGGCGGGCTGCTGCACCGGGTCGCCGGGCGCGTACCCGTGCGGCACGAGGACAACCGGCTGCGGGTCGTGCCGGCATGGGAGCACGGGCACGACTGGCAGGGGTGGCACGAGACGCCCAGCGCCGAGGTCGAGGACATCGCCGTCATGGCGAACGCGCGGGGGCTCGCCACGGCCCTCGGCGTCGAATTCGCGCCGCCGCACCGGGCCGACCGGATCGCCCACCTGCTGCGCGAGTCGAAGAGCTGGACGGCGCCCGGCATGGCGGCCGTCCACACCGACACCCGTCTGGCCTCCGCGCGCCCGCTGCTGGAGCTGGTCGCCGGGCTTCCCGGGCTCTCTCCCGAAGCCTCGCGACTGCGGGAGCGGCTGCTGGGCTGGGACCGGCGGATGGCGGCTGACAGCACCGATGCCGCCCTGTACGCGGCGGTGCGGTCCGCAGTCGTCGTGCGGCTGGCGGCCCACCCGGAACTCGCCGCGCTCGCGGAACCGTTCGGGTACCCCGAGGTGTTCGTGCCCTGGCTGTATCTGCCGGTGAAGATCGCGTACGCCCTGGAGACGCTGCTGACCACCAGCCTGCTGCCCGGCATCGACCGCGCCGGGGTCGTACGCGCGGCTCTCGACGAGGTCGCCGCGGCCGGCGAACCGAGCGCCACCTGGGGCGAGCTGCACCGGCTCGCGCCCTGGCAGGCGCTGCCCGGCACGGACGAGCAGTGGCCGGGTCTGCCCGGCGACCACGACTGTGTGCTGGCCACGTCGAGCGTTCCCGGCGTCACCGATCTCAGCGCCCGCGGACCGGCCGCTCGTTACGTATGGGACCTCGCCCGGCGCGAGGACAGCCTCTGGGTGGTGCCGCTGGGCGCTCGGGGCATCCCCGGCGACGCCCACCACCGCGACCAGCTGCCGCTGTGGCTGCGCGGCGAATTCGTCCCCGTCGTCACCGACTTCGACCAGCTCACTCTTGAGCACCGCACCGAGGAGAGTCATGACCACTGAGCCCGTCGTCCGACCTGAGACTCCGGCCGAGGGCCCGGCCGAGACCCTGCACGAGGAGACCGTCGACGGCATCGGCACGGTACGGGTCCTCGCCCTGGACCCGCGGCGCGACGTCGACGTCATCCATTCCTGGGTCACCGAGGAGCGGGCCCGCTTCTGGGGCATGGGCGAGGCGAGCCGCGCCGAGGTCCTGGAGATCTACGAGCACCTGGACTCCCTCACCACGCACCACGCCTTCCTCATCCACGTCGGGGACCGGCCGGCGATGCTCTTCCAGACGTACGAGCCGGAAGCCGACCGCGTCAGCGAGTGCTACGACGTCGAGCCCGGCGACATCGGCGTCCACCTGATGATCGGTCCCCCGCAGGGCGCGCCGCGGCCCGGCTTCACCTCAGCGCTGCTGTCCGTCCTCATCAACTACGTGCTGTCGGACCCGAAGGTGAGCAGGATCGTCGCCGAGCCGGACATCCGCAACGAGAAGGCGGTCGAGCGGCTGGCCCGTACGGGGTTCGAGATCGGGCCGGAGATCGTTCTGCCGGAGATCGACCTCCCGGAGGTGTTCCTGCCGGAGAAGAGGGCGCGGCTGGCGTTCCTCCACCGGGAGACGACCGAGGCGCGGGGCTAAGGGCTGTCCCGCAATACCCTCCGGGCGCACGACGACAGGTACGGGGCTGGGCCCGGCCGGGTCCGGCCGGGTCCGGGGGCAGCGCCGCGGTCAGTCCTCGCGCGGCACCACACGCTTCTCCTCCGCGAAGTGGCACGCCGAGTCATGCCTCGCGGGCCCTTCCGCGAGGCGGAACTCCGCGGGCACCGCCAGTTCCGGCACCTCCAGCGTGCAGCGTTCCCGCGCCTTCCAGCAGCGGGTGCGGAAACGGCAGCCGGACGGGATGCTGGTCGGCGACGGCACCTCTCCGGTGAGGATGATCCGCTCCCGGTGCTCGCGCGCCTGCGGGTCGGGCACCGGAACGGCCGACAGCAGCGCCTGGGTGTAGGGATGCGTCGGATGGTCGTAGATCTCCGCGTCCTTGCCGATCTCCACGATCCGCCCCAGGTACATCACGCCGACCCGGTCCGAGATGTGACGGACGATCGACAGGTCGTGAGCGATGAACACGTAGCTGAGGCTGAACTCGCTCTGCAGCTGCGCCAGCAGATTGACGACCTGTGCCTGGATGGAGACATCGAGAGCGGAGACCGGCTCGTCCGCCACGATGACCTCCGGGCGCAGCGCGAGCCCGCGCGCGATGCCGATGCGCTGGCGCTGACCGCCGGAGAACTGGTGCGGATAGCGGTTGACGTACTCGGGGTCGAGCCCGACGACGTCCAGCAGTTCCTGGACCTTCCTGCGCCGGTCGCCCTTCGGGGCCACCTCGGGGTGGATCTCGTACGGCTCCCCGATGATGTCGCCGACCGTCATCCGCGGGTTCAGGGAGGTGTACGGGTCCTGGAACACCATCTGGATGTTGCGCCGCACCGCCTTCAGCGCGCGTCCGGACAGCTTGGTGATGTCCTCGCCCTTGTAGCGGATCGACCCGGCCGTGGGCCGTTCCAGGTTCACCAGCATCCTGGCGAGGGTGGACTTGCCGCAGCCGGACTCGCCGACGATGCCCAGCGTCTCTCCCGGGAAGAGGTCGAGATCGACCCCGTCGACCGCCTTGACCGCCCCCACCTGCTTCTTGAAGAGGATGCCCCGGGTGAGCGGATAGTGCTTGTACAGGTCGCGCACCTCGATGATCGGCTCGGTCGGCTCAGCCATGGAGGCACTCCCTCCAGAAGAAGCAGGCGCTGCCGCGGTCCCGGTTCACAGGGAACAGTTCGGGCTCGTCGGTCGTGCACACGTCCTGGGCCATCGGGCAGCGGGGGTTGAAGGCGCAACCGGCCGGGATGTGCATCAGGTTCGGTGGCAGACCCTTGATCGCGTACAGCTCCTGGCCCTTCTGGTCCAGGCGCGGGATCGAGTCGAGCAGGCCGCGCGTGTACGGATGGGCGGGGGCTCGGTAGATGTCGTGGACGGGTGCGGTCTCGACGATCCGGCCCGCGTACATCACGGCGATCCGGTCGGCGACGTCGGCGACGACGCCGAGGTCGTGGGTGATGAGGACGAGTCCCATGTTGAGCTCGCGCCGGAGCTCGGCGAGCAGATCCATCACCTGTGCCTGCACGGTCACGTCGAGCGCCGTGGTCGGCTCGTCCGCGATGATCAGGTCCGGTTCGAGCGCCAGCGCCATGGCGATCATGATGCGCTGGCGCATCCCGCCGCTGAACTGGTGCGGGTACTGGCCGACGCGCTCCTTCGCCGCCGGGATACGGACCCGGTCCATCAGCTCGACGGCCTTCGCCCTGGCGTCCTTGCGTGACATCCCGCGGTGCACGGTGAACATCTCGCCGAGCTGGTCGCCGACGCTCAGGACCGGATTGAGCGAGGACAGCGCGTCCTGGAAGATCATGGCCATTCCGGCCCCGCGGATCTTCCGGCGTTCGTCCTCCTTCAGGGTCAGCAGGTCCTGGCCCTGGAAGATGATCTCGCCCCTGGTGATCCGGCCCGGTGGGCTGTCGAGGATGCCCATGACGGCCTGGGCGGTGACGGACTTCCCGGAGCCGGACTCGCCGAGCACGGCGAGCGTCTCGCCCGCGCCGACGGAGCAGGTGACGCCGTTGACGGCCTTGGCGACGCCGTCGCGGGTGCGGAACTCCACATGCAGATCGCGTACTTCGAGCAGCGGGTCGGGATGCATGACAGGACTCATGGACGCGGCTCCTCAGCGCAGCTTCGGGTCGAGGGCGTCGCGCACCGCGTCGCCGAGCATGATGAAGGCGAGCACGGTGACGGCGAGCGCACCGGCCGGCCAGAGCAGCATGTGCGGGGCGTTGCGGATGTACGGGGAGGCGGCCGAGATGTCGATGCCCCAGGACACGGCGGGCGGCCGCAGCCCGACACCGAGGTAGGAGAGGGTCGCCTCCAGTGCGACGTACGTGCCGAGGGCGATGGTCGCGACGACGATGACCGGTGCCACGGCGTTGGGCGCGATGTGCCGCAGCAGCAGCCGTGAGCTCGACGCACCGAGGGCCCGCGCGGCCTGGACGTAGTCGTTCTGCTTGGCGGTGATCACCGAGCCGCGGGCGATCCGGGAGACCTGCGGCCAGCCGAGCAGCACCATGAATCCGATCACCGGCCAGACGGTGTTGCTGGTGACGACGGACAGCAGCACCAGACCGCCGAGGACGACCGGGATGGCGAAGAAGACGTCGGTGAGGCGGGACAGCAGGGAGTCGGATGTTCCGCCGAAGAATCCGGCGAGCGCGCCCAGGAGGGAGCCGAGCAGCGCCACTCCGAGGGTCGCGCAGACACCGACGGTCACCGAGGTGCGGGCGCCGTGGACGGTCCGGGTGTAGACGTCGCAGCCCTGGCCGTCGAAGCCGAAGGGGTGGCCGGGCTGGGAGCCCTCCTGGGCCTTGGCGAGGTCGCAGTTGAGCGGATTTCCGGAGGCGATCAGCGAGGGCCAGATCGAGATGATCACCAGGAAGAGGATGAACAGTCCCGAGACGATGAAGACGGGGTTGCGGCGCAGATCGCGCCAGGCGTCGGACCAGAGGCTGCGCGGTTTGTCTGCCGGTCCGGTGCCGAGCGGCCCACCCGGCACCTTCTCCAGGGTCTCGCCCTCGCTCGTCGCGAGGTCCATCGCGCCGCCCGCGCCGGTCGGGGCGATCGCTGCCCCGGCTCGCCGGTCGTCGTATCGCGGCTCAGGCATAGCGGATCCTCGGGTCGAGTACGGCGTAGAGGAGATCGACGATCAGGTTCACCACGAGAAACACCAGCACCAGGACGGTCACGAAGCCCACGACGGTCTGGGTGTTCTGGCGGAGGATGCCCTGGTAGAGCTGGTAGCCGACGCCATGGATGTTGAAGATCCGCTCGGTGACGATGGCGCCGCCCATCAGCGCGCCGATGTCGGCGCCGATGAAGGTGACCACCGGGATCAGCGAGTTGCGCAGCAGATGGCGGGTGACGACGCGACGCCAGGGCAGTCCCTTGGCGATCGCGGTGCGGACGTAGTCGGCGCGCCGGTTCTCGGCGATGGACGTCCTGGTCAGCCGGGTGACATAGGCGAGCGAGACGGACGCGAGGACGAGTCCCGGCACGATCAGTTCGCCGAGCGGCGCCTCGGCGGACACGGACGGTCTGATCCAGCCCCACTCCACGCCCAGCAGAAGCTGGAGGAGCAGGCCGGTCACGAAGGTGGGGACGGCGATGACCACCAGCGTGACGATCAGTACGCCGCTGTCGACGGGGCGGCCGCGGCGCAGGCCCGTGAGCACGCCGAGGCTGATGCCGATGACGATCTCGAAGACGATCGCGACGATGGTCAGCCGGATGGTGACCGGGAAGGCCGTGGCCATCAGCTCGGTGACCGGCTGGCCGTTGAAGGCCGTACCGAAGTCGCCGGTGAAGACGTTGCCCATGTACGTCAGGTATTGCTGCCAGACCGGCTTGTCGAGGCCGAACTCCTTCCGCAGCTGGGCGGCGGTCGCGGGGTCGCACGCCCGCTCGCCGCAGAGTCCCGCGATGGGGTCGCCCATCACGTTCACCATCAGGAAGATCAGCAGCGTGGCGCCGATGAAGACCGGGATCATCTGCAGCAGACGCCGGATCACATAGCGTCCCATGAAGGGCTCCCTGGGGGCGAGGACTGGGTCCGGAGCGTCAGCTGACCGTGATCTCTTCGTAGACGGGCACGCTGAACTGGTTCAGCGAGACGTTGGAGAGCCGTTCCGAATAGCCGGCGCTGCCGTTCTGGTACCAGAGCGGGATCGAGGCCATCTGGTCCCGCAGAACCCTCTCGGCCTGCTGGAACGTGTCGACCGCCGTGGCCGTGTCGCTCTGGGCGTTGGCCTCGTCGACGAGCCGGTCGAACTCGGGGTTGCTCCACTTGCTGTCGTTGGAGGAGGCGTTGGTGTAGTAGAGGGGCTGGAGGAAGTTCTGGATGAGCGGGTAGTCCATCTGCCAGCCGGCCCGGAACGGGCCGGTCAGCTTGGACTGGGTGACCTGGTTGCGGTAGTCGGCGAAGGTGCCGACGGGGTTTCCGACGCAGGCCCGGTCGTTGCCGAGCACGTTGTTGATGGAGTTGCAGACGGCGTCGACCCAGACCTTGTGGGAGCTGTCGGCGTTGTACGTGATCTTCAGCCCGCCGCCGGGGATGCCGCCGCCCTCCGCGATCAGCTTCCTGGCCTCGGCGGCGTTGTACGTGCAGGCGTCGCCGCAGAGCGAGGGGTCGTAGCCGCCGTCCTCACCGAGGACCGGGGACGTCCAGTCCTTGGCGGGGGTACGGGTCTTCTGGAAGATCGTGTCGGTGATCTGCTGCCGGTTGATCGCCATGGACAGGCCCTTGCGGAGCTTCTCCTGGCCCGGCTTGTTCCAGTCCGGGTCGTAGAAGGGGAAGTCGATGGCCTGGATGCTGCCGGCCGGGGTGTTGATGTAGCGGCTGCCGAGGTCGGCCTTGACGTTCTTGAGCTGGGCGGCCGGGATGTCGTCGACGAGGTCGAGGTTCCCGGCCATCAGGTCGGTGTAGGCCGTGTTGTTGTCGGTGTAGACCTTGAGGTCGATGCCGCCGTTCCTGGCCTTGTCCTGGCCGGGGTACCGGTCCCAGCGACGCAGGGACATCTGGGCGCCTCTGACGTACGAGTCGACGGCGTACGGGCCGTTGCCGACGGGCTTGGCCAGCCAGGCGGCGTGGTCGGTGAAGAACGCCTTGGGCAGGGGGGCGAAAGCGGCGTAGCCGAGGGTCTCCGGCCAGGTGGAGAACTTCTGGGTGAGCTTGACCGTGAACGTGCGGTCGCCCGTGACCTTGAGGCCGGACATGGTCTCGGCGGTGGGCCGGCCGGACTCCGGGTGGACCTGGTCGTACCCCTCGATGTAGCCGAAGAAGTAGGCGTTGCGCTGGTTGTTCTTGAGATGGGCGCCGTAGTTCCACGCGTCGACGAACGACTTCGCGGTGACCGGCTCGCCGTTGGAGAAGGTCCAGCCGTCCTTGACCGTGACGGTGAAGTTGGTGGAGTCGGTGGTGTCGATCTTCTCGGCGAGCATGTTCTCGGCCTCGCCGGTCTTCGGGTCGTAGTGCTTGAGACCGCGGAAGATCATGTCGAGGACCTTGCCGCCCTGGACCTCGTTGGTGTTCGCCGGTTCCAGCGGATTCTGCGGGTCCCCCCAGGAGGAGCTCACGATGCCGTCGACACCGCCCGCCGCACCGCCCCCGCCGCCGCACGCCGTGGCCACGAGCGCGACGGCGGCCGCGCATGCGGCCCACTTGGCGTGAGTGGCTCCGCGCATGGAGTGCCTCCCGGGGTCCGGTTTCACTTGGCCCCAATACCACCACATAAGAGGCATAACACACATTTGCAACACACGACCGGACGGCGGGCGACGTCCGCGGGCAGGCCGGCCGCACCGCGGGACCCGCCTCAGGAACCGCCTCAGGAACCGCCTCGGGACAGTACGACCGGACCGTGGGACCCGCCTCAGGGACCCGCCTCGGGACAGTACGACCGGCACGGAGAACGCCCCGGTCGCCAGAACGGCGGCCGGGGCGTTTCTCACGCTCGGACGTCAGTCGTCGGAGCCGTGCTCCCCTTCGAGCGCTGCGAGCGCCGGGTCCAGGACGACGTCCTCGGCACGCTCGGTCGTCGGGTCCTCCGGGAAGTGGCAGGCCGTCAGGTGGCCCTCACGGTTTCCGGAGATCTGCACCAGCGGCGGCTCTTCGGTCGCGCACTTGTCCTGTGCCTTCCAGCAGCGGGTGCGGAAGCGGCAGCCGGACGGCGGCATGATCGGGGAGGGGACGTCGCCGGAGAGACGGATCCGCTCCTTCTGCCCCGCGTCGGCGTCCGGCTCCGGCACGGCCGAGAGCAGGGCGTGGGTGTACGGGTGACGGGGCCGGTTGTAGAGCGAGTCGCGGTCGGCGACCTCCACCACCTTGCCCAGGTACATCACGGCCACACGCTGCGAGAAGTGCCGCACGACCGCGAGGTCGTGGGCGATGAACATGAAGGCGATACCCAGCTCGTCCTGCACCTTCTGGAGCAGGTTGACGACCTGGGCCTGGATCGACACGTCCAGCGCGGAGACCGGCTCGTCGGCGACGATCAGCTTCGGCTCGAGCGCGAGGGCCCGCGCCACACCGATGCGCTGACGCTGACCGCCGGAGAACTCGTGCGGGAAGCGGTTGTAGTGCTCGGGGTTGAGACCCACGGTCTCGAGCAGCTCCCGCACCCGCTTCTCACGGCCGCCGGGCGGGTTGATGCCGTTGACCTCCATCGGGCTCTTGATGATGGTGCCGACGGTCTGCCGCGGGTTCAGCGACGAGTACGGGTCCTGGAAGATCATCTGGATCTCGGACCGGATCGGCGCCAGCTGCTTGCGGCCCGCGTGGGTGATGTCCTGACCGGCGTAGGTGATCTTTCCGCCGGTCGGCTCCAGCAGCCGCGTGACCAGCCGGCCGGTCGTGGACTTGCCACAGCCGGACTCACCGACGACGCCGAGGCTCTCGCCCTCGTACACGGTGAGGTCGACCCCGTCGACCGCCCTGACCGCACCGACCTGGCGCTTGAACGGGAAGCCGCCGTAGATCGGGAAGTGTTTCGTCAGGCCCTCGACGGTGAGCAGAGGCTTGCGCCCCGCCCCGTCCGTTGAACCCTGCTGCTCAGGCAGAGTGACGTTCTTGCTCATGTCTCTGCGTCTCCCTAGCCCAGCCGGGGCTTGATCTGGTCGATGAAGATGGTCTGCTTCTGGTCCCCCGTGAGGTGGCACGCGGCAGCGCGCCCGGCGCCGAGCGGCGGCCGCTCACCGGAGCACCGCGAACCGCTGACCTCGTCGACGAAGGCGCAGCGCGGGTGGAACGGGCAGCCGGACGGCGGGTTCAGCAGGCTGGGCGGCGTGCCGGGGATCGGCGTGAGCGCCTCGCTCGTGTCGCCGCCGAGACGGGGCATCGAGCTCAGCAGACCCCAGGTGTAGGGGTGCTGGGGCGACCGGAGCACCTCGCGGACGCTGCCGCGCTCCACCGCCCGTCCCGCGTACATGACGAGCAGATCGTCGGCCATGTTGGCGATGACGCCGAGGTCGTGCGTGATGAAGATGATCGCCGACCCGAACTCCTGCTGGAGGTCCTTGAGCAGGTCGAGGATCTGCGCCTGCACGGTCACGTCGAGCGCGGTGGTCGGCTCGTCGGCGATCAGCAGGTCGGGGTCGCACATCAGCGCCATGGCGATCATCGCGCGCTGGCGCATACCGCCGGAGAACTGGTGCGGGTAGTCGTTGAAGCGCATCGCGGGCTGCGGGATGCCGACCTTGTCCAGCATCTCGATGGCCCGGGCCTTCGCCTCCTTCTTGGAGGCGCCCATGTGCTTCATGTACGGCTCGGACAGCTGCCGGCCCACCGTGTAGTACGGCGAGAGCGCGGTCAGCGGGTCCTGGAAGATCATCGCGACCTTGTTGCCGCGGAGCTTCTCCAGCTCCTTCTCCGGCGCGCCGGTCAGCTCCTGGCCGTCCAGGATGATCTCGCCGTCGATCGCGGTGGTCTTGCGGTTGTGCAGACCGAGAACGGTCAGGTTGGTCACGGACTTGCCGGAGCCCGACTCGCCCACGATGCCCAGCGTCTTGCCGCGCTCGACATCGAAGGAGAGCCCGTCGACCGCCTTGACGATGCCGTCCTCGGTGGAGAAGCGCACGCGCAGGTCGCGGACCGAGAGGAAGGCCTCCGGCCCGGTCGGGGCCGGTGTGTCTTCGGTCTTGGTCAGTGTGGTCACGGTCGTTCTCCTAGGCGAGGCGCACGCGCGGGTCGATGTAGGCGTAGGCGAGGTCCACGATGATGTTCAGGATCAGGATGAAGAAGGCTCCGAACAGCATCACGCCCATCGTCAGCGGCAGGTCCTTGTTCAGCGAGGACTCCACCGCCAGGCGGCCGATGCCCGCCAGGTCGAAGGTGAACTCGGTGACCACGGCACCCGCGAGAAGCCCGCTGAGGTCCATGCCGATGATGGTGACGATGGGGATGAGCGAGCCGCGCCAGGCGTAGCGGAAGAAGACGTACCGCTGGCGCATGCCCTTCGCCCGCGCGGTGCGGACATGCTCCTCCTGCAGCTGCTCGATCATGGTCGAACGCGCCATACGCGTGTACTGGGCGGTGAAGATCGTCGCCATGACGGCCCACGGGATCAGCAGACCGATGACCCAGCCGACCGGATCGTCCGTGAACGGGACGTACTTGGGGTTCTCCATCCAGCCCGTGCTGTAGACGAAGAGACCGAGCACGATCGGGCCGAGGAAGTAGATCTGGAACGAGCTGAGCACCATTGAGGCGCCACTGACGATCTTGTCCACCACGGTGCCGCGCTTCCACGCGGCGAGCAGACCCGTGCCGAGACCGAAGACGAGGAAGATGATGAGACCGCCGACGGTCAGCGACAGCGTCAGCGGGAAGCGGTCGAGGATGGAGTCCCAGACCATGTCGCCGGACTCGAAGGAGATGCCCAGGCACGGTGCGTCACAGTGTCCGACGTTGAAGTCACGGCCGGCCACGATGCCGGACATGAAGTCCCAGAACTGTGCGGTGATGGGCTTGTCCAGGCCGAGATTCTCGCGAATCACCGCGATGTTCTGTGGCGTGCAGTTCTTGCCGCAGGAGAGTTGGGCGAAGTCCTGGGGGATTGTGTAGAACAGGAAGAACGTGAACGCGCCGATCAGGAACATGATGACGACGGCGCCGGTCAACCTGCGGATGAGGAACTGAAGCATCGCGGGAGGCTGCTCTCTTCGGAGTCGGCGGGAGTTGTGAGGGGTGGGTCCGCGGGGGTGCGCTCCGCCTGGCGCGCACCCCCACGGATCAGCCGTGATGTGGTGTTACGGCTTGATCAGGTACAGGTCGTTGATGTCGATGTAGCTCGACTCGGTGCTGTACTTGACGCCACCGACGTTCGAGCCGGACAGCTGGATCTGCTTCGAGTAGTAGACCGGGGCAGCCGGGTTGACACCCTCGACGATGCGGTGGTGGATCGACTCCCACTTCTTGGCCGCGGCCTGGGGCTCCAGCGTGACCGCCTCGTTGATGCCCTGGGTGACCTCGGGGTCCTTGATGTGCGAGTAGTTCGACGCACCGTCGGCGACCAGGTCACCGTCGTAGACCGGGGTGATGACCGTGGACGGCGACGGCCAGTCCTGGCCCCAGCCGGTCATGTAGATGTCGAACGGGTTGTCGAGCTTACCGATCTGCTCGTAGAAGCTCTTCCGGTCGATCTCCTTGGCCTGGACGTTGAAGCCGATCTTGTTCAGCGCGTCCTTGATGATGACCATCTGCTTCTGGCCACGCGGGGTGTTGGAGTAGGCGTAGCTCAGCTTGGTGCCCTCCTTGACGCCCGCCTCCTTCAGCAGCGCCTTGGCCTTCTCCGGGTCACCGTTGGGCTTCTTCAGCTTGCCGAACGGGTCGTACTTCGGGTCGAAGCCCGGCAGGGTCGGGGCGAGCAGACCACCGGCGAGCTCACCGCCGTACTTGCCACCGTCGGCCTGGATCATCGACTGGTTCGGGATCGCGTACGTGATCGCGTCGCGGATCTTCTTGTCCTTCATCCGGTCCAGGTTGAAGGAGAGCTGCCAGACGTAGGGCTGGTAGCCCTTGACCGTGCGCTTGTTGACGGCCTTGTTGTTGATCACGGACTGAATCTGGGCCGGGTCGACCGAGTCGGTGAACTGGATCGCGTTCTTGGCCTCGCCCTGGTCGGCGATCAGACGCTTGGTCTGGCTGACCTGGTCGATGGTGGTGAGGAAGTTGTAGCCGTCGACGTACTGGTGGCGCACGGAGTCCGTCTTCGGGTCCCAGTTGGTGTTCTTCACCAGGGTGAGGGACTTGCCGGCCTTGTAGTCGGAGATCTTGTACGGGCCGAGGGACTTCGGGGCCTTGTCGTACTTCTCCTTCGTGTCCGCCTTCTGCGGCACGATGGCGTAACCGGCCATGGCCAGGGCCTGCGGCAGGTCGGGCTGCGGCGTCTTGAAGTTGAAGACGACCGTCTTCGCGTCCGGGGTCGCGAGGACGCTGTCCGGAAGGTGCTTGCCCTTGTACGGACCGTCCGGCAGCGCCTTGCGGTAGTCGTCGCCGGAGAGCCAGCTCTGGACGTAGGTCGGACCGTCGAAGATCACCTTCGAGTACAGGCGCTCGATGGAGTGGCGGACGTCGGCGGAGGTGATGGCGTTGCCATCCTCGTCCTTGATGCCGTCCTTGAGGGTGAACGTCCAGGTCTTGCCACCGTTGGTGGACTTGCCGGAGTCGGTGGCGACGTCGCCGACGACGGTCAGGTTGCCCTTGTCGTCCTCCTGGAAGTTCGTCAGACCGCGGTGGATCAGGTTGGCGAACTGGCCCGCGTCGCTGACGTAGATCTGACCCGGGTCCATGTGGGACAGGTCGGACTGCATGTAGACGTTGATGGTGCCACCGGGCTTGGCGCCCGGAACCTCGACGGCCGGACCGTTCGAGGCGGCAGCGTCACCGTAGGCAACCGGCTTGGACTGCGCCGCGGCGTCCTTCTGCGACTTGGACTCGTCCTTGCCGCCCTTGCCGCTGTCGTTGGAGCAGCCGGTGAGCGCCAGGGAGCCGGCCGCCGCGGCGACGACTATGGCGCGTGCGGAGCGCGATCGAATGAGCTTCATGATGCTCGTTGCACCTACCTGTCGGTTGTTATCCAGAAGAGCTGCCTGACCGTCCGGTTGCCCGGTGCGAGGGCGGCAGCTGCCCTCGCCCATGGACGTCACCGTCCGGTCTTGGGGTCGAATGCGTCGCGGACCGAGTCACCCAGAAGGTTGAAGGCCAGGACGAAGACGACGAGAGCGACACCCGGGAAGAACATGAACGCCGGGTCCTGCTCGTAGATGTTGGCGCCGATGGCGAACATGCGGCCCCAGTCCGGAGTGGGCTCGACGAAGCCGACACCCACGAAGGAGAGGAAGGCGATGTTCAGGATGGCGCTGGGCAGCATGTAGGTGCCCTGCACCAGGATCGGCGTCACGATGTTCGGCAGAACCTCCTTGCGGACGATTCGCCAGCGCGAGGCACCCGAGACCTTCGCCGCCTCGACGAACTCGCGTTCCCGCAGGGACAGTACAGAGCTGCGCACCAGACGGGCCATACCCATCCAGCCGAGGAACCACGACACCAGGATGATCGCGACGGCCCGCAGGTACGTCGGGGTCTCGTCCGTCGGGGAGACGAACAGCGCGGTCACGATCGGCATGAAGGCGATGAAGAACAGCTGGTTCGGGAACGCCAGGAAGAAGTCGGTCACCCGGCCCAGCCAGTAGTCGACCTTCCCGCCGAAGTAGCCGCCCACCATGCCGATGATCACGCCGGTCCCCAGGCTGAGGACGGTCAGGACCAGCGCCATGAACAGCGAGGTTCTGATGCCGTAGATCAGCATGGTGAACACATCGCGGCCCAGGTTGGGCTCGACCCCGAACCAGAACTCCCCGGAAATGCCACCGAAGGAACCGGTGGGCATCGCGAAGTCGTCCAGCAGGAAGGGGTAGTCCGGCTCCTGCGCGTACAGCGTGTAGGGATTCTTCCCGTACACCGCCGAGATGACCGGAGCCAGTGCGGCGACGAGGAAGTAGACGAGCACCACACAGGCGGAGATCACACCTGTGCGATCACGCTTGAAGCGCGCCCACATCAGCTGACTGGGCGAGCGCCCTGTGAGCGACTTGGTTTCCGCGCCGTCGTTCTGGGTCGCGGTCTCTTTGTCCAAGGCGACAGAGGCCTTCTCGCCCTCGATCTCAATTGGACTGGTCATGATGGTGTCCATTCACGGGTGTCTGGTGACCCGCGATCCCTGCACGCTGCGACGGTCCGGACGGTTTACGCCCGTTCCGCCATGGCTGCATGACGACCCCCGGTGCCCACCGTCGCCCCGAGACGGGTACGGCAGCGCAACCGCACGCCTGACGGGATCACCCCGTAGGCGGTACGACTGGGAAGAACGTCAGTTGGGGAGGATTCCCCCCAAGGAACGCGAGCCGAGCGGTTGACCGGGTCTCAGAAGTGCCGGCCGCTGCCGGCGACCAGACCGGATGATGTGCGCTGAAAAATGGCCGCACGAGCCATCTGTGACGACCCGACCCCACTGGCGCTCGTGGCACCGCGCATGGGTTCCTCCTCATGAGTCCACGTATTCACTGCAAGGCTGGACACATCGCAACGCCGACACCCCTGACGGCGAAGATCCGTGTCCCGTGTGCTCGTGAGTCGGCGCTCCCCACAGCGCGTGACCCGTTGACCCGAGCTCAGTGAAGCCAACTATTGGGTAAGTTCGGGCTGTAAACCACACTTAAAGCATCTCGTTTTGGCAACATCACCCCGCCCCAGAGGCCCAAAATTCGGACAAAGGGATCGCAGACAGACACCCCCGAAACGGACTGTTAATACAGGTTTCCGGTGCGCTACGTCCGATAGTCGAACCTTCGGGGTAGGAAATCCTGTTGACGGACAACTGCCGCAGGCGTCGCGAGGGAGCCGTCACCGCAGTCTTCTTCCAGGCCACAGCACTACGCAAACAGCGCCACGGCACCACGCGAACGGCCCGGACACTCCCGCGGAGCGGGACTGTCCGGGCCGTTCGCCGGTCCAGGGGGTTCAGCCGTGGTCGGTTTTCAGCCGCACCCGGCTCAGCCGTGCTTGGCTCAGCCGTGCTTGGCGCGGGACGCGGCGCGGGCGCGCTCGCGGGCGTCCAGGTTCACCTTGCGGATACGGACCGCCTCGGGCGTGACCTCGACGCACTCGTCGTCGCGGCAGAACTCCAGCGACTGCTCCAGCGAGAGCTTGCGCGGCGGAACGATGGACTCCGCGACATCGGCCGTGGAGGAGCGCATGTTGGTGAGCTTCTTCTCCTTGGTGATGTTCACGTCCATGTCGTCGGAGCGGGAGTTCTCACCGACGATCATGCCCTCGTAGACCTCGGTGCCCGGCTCCACGAAGAGGACGCCGCGCTCCTGCAGGTTCGTCATCGCGAAGCCCGTGACCGCGCCGGAGCGGTCGGCGACCAGCGAGCCGTTGTTACGGGTCGTCAGGGTGCCGAACCAGGGCTCGTGGCCCTCGTGGATGGAGTGGGCGATGCCCGTACCACGGGTGTTCGTCAGGAACTCCGTGCGGAAGCCGATGAGGCCACGGGACGGGACGACGAACTCCATGCGGACCCAGCCGGAGCCGTGGTTCGACATGTTGTCCATCCGGCCCTTGCGGACACCCATGAGCTGCGTGACCGCGCCCATGTGCTCCTCGGGCACGTCGACCGTCATGCGCTCGACCGGCTCGTGGACCTTGCCGTCGACCTCCTTGGTGACGACCTGCGGCTTGCCGATGGTCAGCTCGAAGCCCTCACGGCGCATCTGCTCGACCAGGATGGCCAGGGCCAGCTCGCCGCGGCCCTGCACCTCCCAGGCGTCCGGACGCTCGGTGTCCAGGACGCGCAGCGAGACGTTACCGATCAGCTCGCGGTCGAGGCGGTCCTTGACCTGGCGGGCGGTGACCTTGCGGTCCTTGACGGCCGCCTTGTTGTCGGCGCCCTTGCCGGTGCCGCCGCGGCCGACCAGCGGCGAGGTGTTCGTACCGATGGTCATGGAGATGGCCGGCTCGTCGACCGTGATCAGTGGCAGCGCGACCGGGTTCTCCGGGTCGGCCAGCGTCTCGCCGATCATGATGTCGGGGATACCGGCGACGGCGCAGATGTCACCGGGGCCCGCCATCTCGGCCGGCTTGCGGGTGAGCGCCTCGGTCATCATCAGCTCGGAGATGCGGACGTTGGCGATCGAGCCGTCCCGCTTGATCCAGGCGACGGTCTGGCCCTTGCGCAGCTCGCCCTGCTCGACGCGGAGCAGCGCGATACGGCCGAGGAAGTTGTCGGCGTCCAGGTTGGTGACGTGGGCCTGGAGGGGGGCCTCGTCGTCGTAGACCGGTGCCGGGATGTGCTCCAGGATCGTGGAGAAGAAGGGCTCCAGGTTCTCGCTGTCGGCGGGGACGGTACCGTCCTCCGGCTTGGTCAGCGAGGCGACGCCGTCACGGCCGCAGGCGTAGACGATCGGGAACTCGATCTGGTCCTCGTCGGCGTCCAGGTCGAGGAAGAGGTCGTAGGTCTCGTTCACGACCTCGTCGATCCGGGAGTCCGGACGGTCCGTCTTGTTGATGCAGAGGATGACGGGCATCCGCCGCTGGAGGGCCTTGCGGAGCACGAAACGGGTCTGCGGAAGCGGACCCTCGGAGGCGTCCACCAGAAGCACGACACCGTCGACCATCGACAGACCGCGCTCGACCTCGCCGCCGAAGTCGGCGTGGCCGGGGGTGTCGATGATGTTGATCGTGATCGGGGCCCCGCCGTCCTTGGGGTGATACTTCACCGCCGTGTTCTTGGCGAGGATCGTGATGCCCTTCTCACGCTCCAGGTCGTTCGAGTCCATGACGCGGTCGTCGACGGAGTCGAGCTGGTGAGCGGCGAAGGCACCCGCCTGCTTGAGCATGGCGTCGACGATGGTGGTCTTGCCGTGGTCGACGTGGGCGACGATGGCGACGTTACGGATGTCGTGGCGCGTGGGCATGCTGGCTAGCTGCTTCTCTCGGATCGTGGGATGCGGCGTCTGTTTGCTCGTACGCCCGCCGGGCGGACGCGCCACGGCTGTGTCCTATGGTACGGGGCCGTCGCGTGATGGACTTCCCCGCCCGATCCGAGGCCATGGGACGACCCTGCCCGCCGGTGGCCCCGGCGGGCAAGGGACTTGAGCTGCTTCTGAGGTCCGTGAGCCGTCGCGAGGAGCCCGGCCGACCTTTTGTGGGATATGTCCCAATTCTTGGGGTTCGCTGGCGCGCTAGTCGATCAGGTCGGCCTGGCTGTTCTGGTCGTTCTGGCTGTTCTGGCTGTTCGGGCTGTTCTGGTCGTTCTTGCCGTTCGCCGAGGTCCCGGCCTTCTTGAAGCCGATGTCCTGGTACCGCGGTGCGGCGAATCCGAAGGCGCCCACGTTCACGAGATCACGCTTGACCGCCACCAGCTGGGGCCGCTGGTAGAGGGGGATGGAGCCGGCGGCGGCCCAGATCCGGGCGTCGGCCTGCTTCATCAGCTCCAGGGCCTGCCCCTCGTCCAGCTCGGCGACGGCCCGGTCGAAGAGCTGGTCGATGTGGTCCGTGCCGACCCTGGTGTAGTTCTGCTCCACCAGCAGCGAGCCGTCGGCGGCCGGCTCCGGCTTGGCGAAGATCGGACGGGCATCGGTCGCCGGGTAGGCGGAGGCAGGCCAGGAGTACAGGGCGAGGTCGTAGTCGCCGGAGGCGATGTGGTCCTTGAAGTAGCTGTCGTCGGCGACCTTGGTGATCTCCGTACGGATGCCGATCTTGTCCAGCATCCGGGCGATCCGGTCACCGACGGTACGCAGCGCCTCGGAGTCCGGCCCCGACGGGAGGACGAAGCGCAGGACGAGCTGCTTGCCGTCCTTGCCGAGCGGGCCCGCGACCGGGCTCCGCTCCGCAGGGGCCCTCGTCCCCAGGGGGGCGTAGGCGCCCGCGACAGGGCCCTGCCTGTCCTGAGCCTTCGGCATGGCCTTGTCCCGGTCACCGCTGGAGGAGTCGTCGAGGGCGTCGGCCTGGCGGCGCAGGGCCACGCTCTGGAGGGCGGCGTACCGGCCGGGCGCGAGGACGTTCCAGCCATCCTCCGGGGCGGTGCCGCTGTGGCCCGGCTTGTTGTCCCCGACGACGTAGAGGCCCTCGTCGGAGGCGCGGTCCGCCGCGGCGCGGGCGGCAGGGGCCTTGGCGGCGGGACTGTTCACTGGCGGGCTGCTCACCGCGGGACTGTTCACTGCCGGGCTGCTCACCGCGGGACTGTTCACCGCCGGGCTGCTCACCGCCGGGCTGCTCACCGCCGGGCTCTTCTCGGGGCCCGCCTTGGTGCCGGGCTCCGTGGTGCGGGCACCCTCCCGGGTCCAGCCCGCGTCGGCCAGCAGGGCCTGGGCCTCCTCGGTGTCCTGGTCACCGAGTGCACCGCTGCTGTCGGCGTACGCCGACTGCCCCGCGAGCGCGAGATGGCTGCCGACCGGCCGGGCGGGCAGGCCCAGCGGCTTCAGCACGACCTCCGCGAGCGCCTTGCGGTCCAGCGCACGGGCCACGGCGCGCCGTACCCGCTCGTCCGCGAGCGGCCCCGATTCGCCGTTCAGCGCGAGCTGGGTGTAAGCGGGCTCCAGGCTCTTGCGGACCACGAAACCGCGCAGCGCGGTCTGCTCGGCGGCGTACTGCGCGATGACGGCCTTGTTCTTGTCGAAGGCGAGCCTCTCCCGGGCGAGCTTCTCGCGGGCGAGCAGCTCCCGGGCGATCCGGGCGGCCTTCCCCTTCTGGTCGTCGGAGGATTGCGCCGGCGACTGGGGCTTCGGCGGGGCGGACCGGAGGACGGAGCGCAAGGCGGAGGGGACACCGGACGGCAAGGCGGAGGGGACGGCTGTCGGCAAGGCGGAGGGGACGCCGGACGGCAAGGCGGAGGGCGCGGCCGACGGCGCGGCGCCCGGGCCCTGACCGCCGCTGTCCGACCCCTCGCCCCCGCTCCGTACCGCCAGGGCGATGCGGTCCGCGACGCTCCGGTCGATCTCGGCCAGATCCACGGTGCCGGTGGCCAGCGCGGCGGCGCGGCGGTCGCGCGGCACGGCGCGCAGGACCAGCGAATCGAGCTTGGCGGGCGTCCCCCACCAGCGCGGATTGCGTACGAGGGTGGTGTTGCCGGCCTTGCGGTCGACCTTCTGCACGATGAAGGGGCCGGCCGTCAGCGCCAGCTTCGACCGGATGCCGTCGTTGAACGAGGCCGGCGTCCCCATCGCCTCCTTCGGGTAGAGCGGGGTGAAGAGCGACTGCCAGTCGGCGTACGGCTTGGCGAAGGTGACCCGGACCTCCAGGTCGTTCGCGCCCCGTTCGATCTTCTCGATCCGGTCGTATCCGGCGTTGCGCGCGGTCCAGTACGCCGAGTCCTTGCCGCTGAGCGCGCGCCACTGGGCGACGAAGTCGGCCGCCCCGATCTCCCGGCCGTCGCTCCAGACGGCCTTCTGGCTGAGCTTGTAGAGGACGACCTGCTTGGGCTCGCGCTCGGCGATCTTGGCCGATTCCAGATAGTCGGGGTTGCGCTGCGGGCGGCCGCGCTCGTCGAGGGTGAAGAGGGAGGGGAGCACGGCGCCGGCGATCCGTGACGTGGTGGCGTCGGCGTCCGCCTGGAAGGTGTTGAGCGTCGCGGGCACGGCATCGACGGCCCAGCGCAGGGTGCCGCCCTGCTCGACCAGCTCGCGCGCGGCCGGGGCGATGTCCATCGGGGCCGCCGCGGCCTCGGAACCGGTCTCCTCCGTGCTGCAGCCGGCCAGCGCGGGCAGGGTGAGGACGCCGCTGGTGAGAAGCGCGACCGAGCGCAGGGTGCGGGTACGAGGCGTACGAGAGCGAGGCGTCCGGGAGCATGTCCTCCCGCGTGGGGCGCTGACGTTGGACATGACTTGTACCCCTTCGTCCTACAACCTGGCGGTTCCTGAATTTTGGCGATGATCACACCTATTGCGCATACACTGAAATCGACGAAGGGCGGGGTGTGATGCCGACACGGCGGTGCGGCTCGTAAACCCCACCCGTGCGGCCCAATGGGGAGCCCCTTACGGGTGGCGCTCGCCGGGAATCGGTGCACACGCCTTCACAACAAGGGATGTGACGCGCAACACTCGCAGGCGCACACAGAGCCCTCTGGGGGCGACCCCAGACACCCGCATGCCACCGCGACCGCGGAAGTGAGGGCAGTTCATGTCCCTGCAGGACGAATTGACGGACGTCAAGCGCCGTCTCGACGACCTGGCCCGTACGGTCGAACGGCTGGAGCGGAGCCTCACGCAAACGCGAGAGGACGCATCCCGGACCCAGCCGGCCGGCCGCCCCGAAGACCTGGTCACCATCCCCGACACTCCGTACGACAGCTCACTGTGGACGGATTCGGATGACGAAGGCCTGGGTGCGCGCGACCGGCACGCGCCCTAGGAGCTTCGTTGGCCACAGGCACCGAACCCCACCCCGACACAGGCGTGCACGGCGCCTCGCGCGCCGCAATCGCCCCCCGCCACCTCAGGACGGACCGCTGGTGGCTGGCGCCCGCCGCAACCGCCGGCGGGCTGCTCGCCTTCATCGTCTACTCGACCTGGCGGGCCTTCGCGAACAGCGACTACTACGCGGCGCCGTACGTCTCGCCGTTCTACTCGCCCTGTCTCGCGGAGAACTGCGCGCCGATGAAGGCCGGCCCGAACTGGGAGATCTTCGGCAGTTGGTGGGGCCTGTCCCCCGCGCTGCTGATCCTGATCTTCCCGCTGGGCTTCCGGCTGACCTGCTACTACTACCGCAAGGCCTACTACCGGGGCTTCTGGGCGTCGCCCCCGGCCTGCGCGGTCGCCGAGCCGCACAAGAAGTACACCGGTGAGACCCGCTTCCCGCTGATCCTCCAGAACATCCACCGCTACTTCTTCTACGCGGCGCTGCCGGTCGCGGGCATCCTCACGTACGACACCGTGCTGGCGTTCCGCGACGAGAACTACGCCTGGGGACACATGGGTCTCGGCACCCTGGTCCTCCTCGTCAACATCGTGCTGATCTGGGCGTACACCCTCTCCTGCCACTCGTGCCGGCACATCATCGGCGGCCGTCTGCGGCACTTCTCCAAGCACCCTGTGCGCTACCGGCTCTGGGGCTGGGTCGGCAAGTTGAACGAGCGCCACATGCAGCTTGCCTGGACGTCGCTGATCAGCGTCGCGCTCGCGGACTTCTACGTCTATCTGCTCGCCACCGGCGCCTTCGACGATCCGCGTTTCTTCTAAGGAAGGTGCCAACTGATGACTCAGCTCGAACGGCAGCAGTGGGACGTCGTCGTCGTGGGTGCGGGCGGCGCGGGTCTGCGGGCCGCCATCGAGGCACGCGAGCGGGGCGCCCGTACCGCCGTGATCTGCAAGTCCCTCTTCGGCAAGGCCCACACCGTGATGGCCGAGGGCGGAATCGCCGCCTCCATGGCGAATGTGAACGCACAGGACAACTGGCAGGTCCACTTCCGCGACACCATGCGCGGCGGAAAGTTCCTCAACCAGTGGCGGATGGCCGAGCTGCACGCCCAGGAGGCCCCCGAGCGGGTCTGGGAGCTGGAGACCTGGGGCGCGCTCTTCGACCGTACGAAGGACGGGAAGATCTCCCAGCGCAACTTCGGCGGCCATGAGTACCCACGGCTCGCACACGTCGGCGACCGGACCGGCCTGGAGCTGATCCGGACCCTGCAGCAGAAGATCGTCTCCCTGCAGCAGAAGGACAAGCGCGAGTTCGGCGACTACGAGGCGCGGCTGAAGGTCTTCCAGGAGTGCACGGTCACGCGTGTGCTGAAGGACGGCGAGCGCGTATCGGGAACGTTCTGCTACGAGCGCGAGTCCGGGCGCTTCTTCGTGCTCGAGGCTCCCGCGGTGGTGCTCGCCACCGGCGGCATCGGCAAGTCCTTCAAGGTGACGTCCAACTCGTGGGAGTACACGGGCGACGGGCATGCGCTGGCGCTGCTCGCCGGCGCCCCGCTGCTCAACATGGAGTTCGTGCAGTTCCATCCGACCGGGATGGTCTGGCCGCCCTCGGTGAAGGGGATCCTCGTCACCGAGTCGGTGCGTGGCGACGGAGGGGTGCTGCGCAATTCAGAGGGCAAGCGGTTCATGTTCGACTACATCCCGGACGTCTTCAAGGAGAAGTACGCCGAGTCGGAGGCGGAGGGCGACCGCTGGTACGACGATCCGGACAACAACCGGCGACCGCCCGAGCTGCTCCCCCGTGACGAGGTCGCCCGGGCGATCAACGCCGAGGTGAAGGCGGGCCGGGGATCCCCGCACGGCGGCGTGTTCCTCGATGTGTCGACCCGGATGCCGGCCGAGGTGATCAAGCGGCGACTGCCGTCCATGTACCACCAGTTCAAGGAGCTGGCGGATGTGGACATCACCGCCGAGGCCATGGAGGTCGGGCCGACCTGCCACTACGTGATGGGCGGCATCGCGGTCGAATCGGACACGGCCGCCGCGGTCGGCGTCCCCGGTCTGTACGCGGCCGGGGAGGTCGCCGGCGGTATGCACGGCTCGAACCGGCTCGGCGGCAACTCCCTCTCCGATCTGCTGGTCTTCGGGCGGCGCGCCGGACTGCACGCCGCGGAGTACGCGTCGGCGCTCGCCGGTGGGCGGCCTTCCGTCGACGAGGAGCAGATCGACACGGCCGCGGCGGAGGCCCTGCGTCCGTTCAGCGCGGACGGCTCGGAGCCCGGCGCGGCCTCGGAGAATCCGTACACCCTCCACCAGGAACTCCAGCAGGCCATGAACGACCTGGTCGGCATCATCCGGCGCGAGGGCGAGATGGCGCAGGCGCTGAAGAAGCTGGCCGATCTCCGGGTCCGCGCCAGGCGGGCCGGTGTCGAGGGCCACCGCCAGTTCAACCCGGGCTGGCATCTCTCCCTGGATCTGCGGAACATGCTGCTGGTCAGCGAGTGCATCGCCCGGTCCGCCCTGGAGCGCACCGAGAGCCGCGGCGGCCACACCCGCGAGGACTACCCCTCGATGGAGCGCGAGTGGCGCCGGGTCAATCTGATGTGCCGCCTCGCCGAGGGGGCCTTGGCCCTCGACTCGGACGACTCCGGCGGTCCGCCGGTCGGCCCGGCGCGCGGCCAGATCGACCTCGTACGGAAGACGACCGAGCCCATCCGCCCCGATCTGCTCGCCCTCTTCGAGAAGGAAGAGCTGGTCAAGTACCTCGCCGAAGAGGAGCTGTACGAATGAGCACGTACGACGCTCGGTTCAGGGTCTGGCGAGGCGATCAGGGGGGTGGTGACCTCACCGACTTCACGGTCGAGGTCCATGACGGCGAGGTCGTCCTCGACATCATCCACCGGCTGCAGGCCACCCAGGCGCCCGACCTCGCCGTGCGCTGGAACTGCAAGGCGGGCAAATGCGGCTCGTGCAGCGCGGAGATCAACGGTCGGCCGCGGCTGATGTGCATGACCCGTATGTCGGTCTTCACTCGTGAGGAGACGATCACAGTCACGCCACTGCGGGCCTTCCCGGTGATGCGGGATCTGGTCACGGATGTCTCCTTCAACTACGCCAAGGCCCGCGAGGTCCCTTCCTTCGTCCCACCTCCGGGGGTAGCCGCGGGCGACTACCGCATGCAGCAGGCCGACGTGGACCGCTCGCAGGAGTTCCGCAAGTGCATCGAGTGCTTCCTGTGCCAGGACACCTGCCACGTGGTGCGCGACCACGAGGAGAACAAGACGGCCTTCGCCGGTCCGCGCTTCCTGATGCGCGTCGCCGAACTGGACATGCACCCCCTGGACGCGGCCGCCGAGACCGGCCTGGACCGCAAGCGCACGGCTCAGGACGAGCACGGTCTGGGCTACTGCAACATCACCAAGTGCTGCACCGAGGTCTGCCCGGAGCAGATCAAGATCACGGACAATGCGCTGATCCCGCTGAAGGAGCGGGCGGTGGACAGGAAGTACGACCCGCTGGTGTGGCTGGGGAACAAGATCCGCCGACGGGACGCGGACGCCTAGCCTAGGGCGGACGCCTGGAGCGGTCCACTCATGGCCTGGGCACAGGCCATGAGGCAGGGTCCGGGCGCGGTCGGCGGCTGCCGGCCGCGCCCGGGCGGCACCGGCGGGCGCTCCGGACCGCGGGCTGATCCCGGCCCCGCGTCCGGTCAGTGCCAGCCTTCCCGGTACGCCGCCCAGTCCTGCTCCTCCGCCGCGAAGTCGACATACAGCGCCACCCCGAACCGCTCCCGGTCGCGGTCCGTCCGCCCGAGCCCGAGGCGCGTGCCCCGGATCGCCGCGGCCACCGTCTCCGCGTTCTCCCAGTGGCCGAGGTCGTCCTCGTGGAAGAACGGCAGCCCCATCAGCAAGTCAGTGCCCTGCGGCGTGACTTCGAGCGCGAGAGCCGTCTGCTGGGCGACGTAACCGCCGTACAGGCTCTCCAGCGGCATCCATGTGTCGTACGACATGACGGCTATCTGGTCGACCCGGCGGGCCACTTCGCCGAAGAACTCCTGCGACCACCACTTGGGGCTGCCGGTGACCCGGCCCGCAGCCGAGTGCACGGCCGGCAGGGGGTCTATCTGGTGCGCGGCGACGGACAGCGGGGCCCTGCGCTTCTTGGTGAGGGCGCGCAGATCGTCGAGGAGTGACAGATAGTCACGGTCGCCGGAGTGCAGTGGCTCCAGGTCGAAGTGGACCCCGTCGAAGCCCGCGTCCAGGATCTGGGCCGTGGAGCGTACGACCGCGTCACGGGTGGCCTCGTCGGGCAGGCGCAGCCCGTCCGGTGACTCGGTGGCCAGCTTGTCGCCGAGCCAGGCCTGCACCCGCACGCCGGGCAGCTTCCGGTGCACACCGTCGATCAGCCACCTCGCACGCGGATACCGCGCGGCGGGCAGCGTGCCGTCGTGCTCCAGCGGTCCGGCGTGCACGTACAGGTCCCGTATCCCGGTCCCCCGGATCCGCGCGGCGAAGGCGTCCAGATCGGCGTCCTTCTTCCGGCCGTCCACCCAGGCGTGGCCCAGCCAGACGGCGTCCTTGCCGCGGGTCTTCGTGCCCTTCTCGTACTCCCCCGCATAGTTCCACCGCAGCGCGGCGGCTCCGGTGAGGGCGGGCACGACCAGCAGCAGGACGAGCACGACGGCGATCCGTCTGGGCCACCTCAGCCACGAACTCCCGGACCGCGGGCTCCCGCGCCATGGATTCCCGGAGCGCAGGCCCCCGGAGCGCAGGCTCCCGAGCCGGGCGCGGGCGCGCCGCAGAATGGCGCGTGGTTCTACGTTCACCGTATCCCCCGTCATCAGTGCCGAATGATCTCCAACCCTAGACGCCGCCACTGACAGTGACGGTCACGCACCGTGCACATCACGCTCGACGCGAGCCAGCCAGTCCAGGTACCAAGCAGCGAATCCACGGCCCTGCGGCACGATCCCGCCGTCACAGGCCCGCACGTCGTCCCAGACCGTGCCGCGCTGCTCCCCCGTCATGACCAGCAGCGACTCGTAGCCGCAGCCCTGCTCGCCGACGGAGACGGAACCGGCGGTCTGGGCGTCGTAGAGCTCCTCGTACCGGTCGTCCCAGGCCCGGTGGGCCCGCCGGAACTCCTCCTCGTCCGGGTAGGCGTCCCGCTCCGGCTCCTCGTCGTCATACGCGTCGAGTTGCCGCTGCACTTCCTCCGACGCGAAGGGCCGGCCCGCGTCGGAGACGGCCGTTTCCGTTCCGGGGAAGGCCAGGCCGACACCGCGCCAGGCCCAGCGGCCGTCCTTGTACTGCGGTGTGGTCAGGCCGTAGTCCGGCCCGGCGCCGCCGGCGCCCACCGTCAGCAGAAAGCTGCGGTACTCGGCCGGAAGTTCCGAGCCCAGCGCTGCCTCGAGCGAGCGCACGTCCTGCTCACTCATCGGCGGCCGGAGCTCGAAGCCGTGCCCCCGGGCGCCGAAGACCTCGCGTGCCCTGCCGTGCCTGCGCAGCGCGGTCACCCGCTCGCGCACCCCGGTCCATATGTTCTGCGTCCCCTCACCCATGCCCGTGCGGACGCCGACACGTTCGACAACCTCGCGAAGGTGGCGCTGCAGCGGCAGTTGCAGTCCGAGAGGGAGGCGAAGACCGCCGAGCCGACGATCGCCACGCAGACGGAGGTCGTGGACAAGCTCAAGGCGGGCCTCGACCAGATGAAGGCGAAGCTCGGCGAGCTCCAGGCCAGGCAGGACGAGCTGGTGGCCCGGGCCAAGTCGGCCCACGCGCAGAACCAGATGATGGACCCGGTCAAGAACATCGATGTGCTGGACCCGACGAGCGAGCTCAACCGCTTCGAGGACAAGGTGCGCCGGGAGGAGGCGAAGGCGATGGGCAAGCAGGAGCTCGCCGCCTCGTCGCTGGACGCCCAGTTCGAGCAGTTGGACGCCCTGGGCGACAGCGCCGAGATCGAGGCACGGCTGGCCGCCCTGAAGGCCGCGTAGCGGCCCGTGGCGGGCGGAAGCACGGCATGCTGCCGCGCGGCGCTCCGCCACGGGCCCCTGTGCAGGGGCCGGAGTCCCGTACCCGACGGCAGTGGCGGGAGTCCCGGATCGATGAGCCATGGCAGGAGTCCCGGCCCCGGCCACCGTGGCAGAAGTCCCGGATCGATGAGCCATGGCAAGTGCCCCGGCCCCGGCCGCCGTGGCAGGTGCTCCGGTCAGAACATGCTGAGGAGCTGTTCCACGCTCGGCTCGGCCGCCGAGTCCCCGTCCGGCAGGGCGAGTTCGAACCACACGGTCTTTCCCCGGTGGGTTCGGCGCGAGCCCCAGGCCGCGCTCAGCAGGCCGACGAGTTGGAGTCCGCGGCCGCCCTCGTCGGTGTCCCGGGCGCGCCGGCGCCGGGGCTGTACGAGACCGGCGTCCCACACCTCGCAGACGAGGGTACGGTCGCGCAGCAGCCGCAGCCGGATCTCGCCCTCGCCGTAGCGCAGCGCGTTGGTGACGAGTTCGCTGACGAGCAGTTCGACCGTGTCCACGAGCGGTTCGAGGTCCCAGGCGACCAGCTGGGCCCGGGCCAGCTCACGGGCCCGACCCACCGAGCGCGGTTCACGCGGCAGCCGCCAGTCGCCCACCGCCTCGCTGGGCATCCCCTGGATGCGGGCCATCAGCAGGGCGATGTCGTCCTCGCCGTGGCGGGTGTCGAGGGTGCTGAGGACGTGGTCGCAGACGTCCTCCAGCGACCGGGCGGAGGTCCCGCCGGCGACGGCGGGGGCAGGATCGGTGAGCGCCCTGCGGAAGGCGCTGAGGCCCTCGTCGAGCGGATGGTCCCGGGATTCGACGAGGCCGTCCGTGTACAGCGCGAGCAGGGCGCCCTCCGGCAGCTCGACCTGGACCTCCTCGAAGGGTTCGCCGCCCACTCCGAGCGGCATCCCAGGCGGCACGTCGAGCAGCAGCGCCTCCTCCCCGGGCTCGACGAGTACGGGCGGCAGATGGCCCGCGTTGGCGAAGGTGCAGCGTCTGGTCACCGGGTCGTACACGGCGTACACGCAGGTCGCCAGATAGACCTCGGAGAGCTCGGGGCCGCGGGACTTGTGGGCGACCCGGGAGGCTTGCTGGGCGCCGCTCGGGGTGCCGAGTCCGCGGGCGATCTCGTCGAGTGCGGAGAGCACCTCGGCGGGCTCCAGGTCGAGCAGTGCCAAGGTGCGTACCGCGGTGCGCAGTTCGCCCATGGCGACGGCGGCCCGCAGCCCGCGCCCCATGACGTCACCGACGACAAGGGCGGTGCGATGTCCGGGCAGTTCGATGACGTCGAACCAGTCGCCACCCACCTCGGTGGCGGTGTTGCCCGGCAGATAGCGGCAGGCGATGTCGAGACCGGCGGCCTCCGGGTCTCCGGGCGGCAGGAGGCTGCGCTGGAGGATCAGGGCCCGCTCGTGCTCGCGGCGGTAGAGGCGGGCGTTGTCGATACAGACCGCCGCGCGTGCGGCCAGCTCGACGGCGAGTGCCCGGTCCCGTTCCCCGAAGGGCTCGCTGCCCTTCGCACGGGAGAACTGGACGAGTCCGACGACCGTGTCGTGCGCGACCATCGGCACGGCGAGGGTGGACTGGACGAGGCTGCCCTCCTCGCCCGGGATGGCCCGGACGCGGGCGGTGCGCAGGGCGCCGGCGCAGGCCGAGCTGAACGGGTAGCGGTGGACGGCACCGACCTGGGGTGCGGCCGGCGTCGCGGCGCCGGAGCCGGCGAGCAGGGCTTCGGACACGGTGCTGGCGAAGGCAACCCGGCGCAGTTCGGCACTGCCGCTGTACCCATCGGGCTGGGCGGAGCCCCATTGCCCGGGAGGGGCTTCGTCACCGGTGAGCAGTCCCTGGTAGAGGTCGACGGAGGCGAGGTCGCAGAAGCCGGGGACGGCGACGTCGAGAAGTTCCCGGGCGGTGGTCTCCAGATCCAGGGAGTTGCCGATACGAGCGCTGGCCTCGTTGAGGAGGGCGAGATTGCGACGGGCGCTGGCGGCCTCGCGGGCGGCGATGTGACGCCGGGTCACGTCGGTGCCGAGTCCGGCGACCCCGATGGGACGGCCGGACCCGCTGTGCACGCGATAGAGGTTGATGGACCAGTGGCGGCGCTCGGTGCTTCCGGGAGCGCTGCCGACGATCTGCAGATCGGTCACCGACTCGCCTGTCTCCAGGACGCGTTGGAGTGCGGCAGTCATCCGCTCGGCCTCGGGCCGGGAGAGATAGTCGTACACGGTGCGGCCGCGGTGGTCCTCCGCAGCGCCTCCGAAGACGGTCGCGAAGCGCTGATTGGCACGCAGCACGGTGAGGTCCGTGCCGAACAGAAGGAAGCCAAAAGGAGATTGACCGAAAATGGCCTGCGAAGCGGCGAGATCAGTCTCTATCCGACGCAGGGCGCGGACGTCGACGACGATACAGAGAGCGGCCCGCTCGCCGTCCTCCGTCTCGCTCGGCATGACATACACCTCAGCGAGCCCGTGCGCGCCGCCCTCACCCGGCAACCGGAAAGGGACGAGGCCCGTCCACTCCTTGCCGTCCAGGATCTCGGCGACCTTGCGGTGTCCCCGCGAGCGAAGTTCGGACGGCATGAACACATCGACCGGGTCCTTGCCCCTGACTTCGTCGGGCCGGATGCCGAACTGCTCGGCCGCGCGCCGACTCCACTGGTCGACCAGGCCGTCCGGGCCGATCGAGAAAGACGCGACTTTGATGTAGTCGTAAATCGAGCCGGGCGGACTGCTCTGCCACACCACGCCGCTCGCCGTCTCAGGTATCTCGCTCACGCGACCGTCCCCTCCAGCTCACCGCACCGGACCGGCCATGCCCGCAGTATTCAGCACTACGGCCCCTGGCGGCACGGCGTTCACGATCACAGCACGGTCTCGTTCGTTTTGAGCCGAGCACGCAATGATCGTTGTCCCCTCACACTTCTAACCCGGCAAGGGCAGCTCGAACCACACGGTCTTGCCCGTTCTGCCGCGCCGCGTCCCCCACCGCCGGGCCGTACAGGCCACCAGCTGGAGCCCGCGTCCGCCCTCGTCATCAGGTCCGGCGGGGCGCTCCAGGGGCGGATCCGGAAGGGGATCGGAGACCTCCACCCGGAGCGCGGGGCGGGGCGGCGGGCCCATCCCGTCGGCGCTCGGCCGAACCAGACGGACACCGATGGGACCCGAGGTGTACCGAAGAGAATTGGTCACGAGCTCGCTGACCAGGAGCACCGTCACATCGCAGATCCCGGTGTCCAGACCCCAGGCGCGCAGGGTGTCGCGGACGACATGGCGAGCAGTGCGTACCGCATCGGCCTCGGCAGGGAAGGTCCACTCGGCGCATTCGCCTTCGGTGTCGATCAACCCGACCACTTCCCAGACCAGCCGCTGAACCATGTCCGCTTTCGGAGGGTTAATCAGCTCATACCCGATATTTGAGGCAGGCTATCGCCGGGAGGGGCGCACGGTGGCACGAACGGCGTACACCGTCAGCCACGCGCACCATCCGAAGGGCCCTGGAAGCCGGAGGAGCCTGAAGGGCGCCGGCGCACAGCCTCTTCGACGGCGGGGCGGTCCTGCGGCAGCCAGTCCACAGCGTCCAGGTCATCGGCGGGCACCCAGCGCAGCTCGTCATGGTCCTCCAGCGGGCGCGGCTCACCGGAGAGCAGCCGCACCGTCCAGACCTGGAGCACATAGCCGGGCCCCAGCGGCCACTCGCCGGGCACCCGTTCGACCGGCTCGGTCTCGACGCCGAGCTCCTCTCGCAGCTCGCGCACGAGGGCCTGCTCGGGAGTCTCGCCGGGTTCCAGCTTGCCGCCGGGCAGCTCCCAGCGACCGGCCAGCTCGGGCGGGGCACTGCGGCGAGCGGCGAGCAGTCGCCCCTGGTCGTACACGGCGCCGGCCACCACGACGCGAGCGGTCACACGATCTGTCATGCGCCGGAGCGTAACCCGCGCCGCAGCGATCTCTGCTCGGGCGGGCGGGCTCAGGAGGGCGCCGTCTGCCCGATGTGCTCCACCCAGTAGAGCTGCTTGTGACCGCGGCCGTCGAGACGGTCGGCGACCTGCTGGGCCTCGTCCTGCGTGGCGTACCTGCCGACGCGGTAGCGATTGCCGTTGTCGTCCTGACGGATCACCAGCCAGGGAAGCATCGCGCCACCGTCGCTCATCGCACCCCTCCCGCCACCGGCCTGCACATCTCTAACGATCCCCAGGAAACCCCACTCTGCATATGCCTGAGCCTACGCCTGACCTTTACACAGCGGATACGTGTTTTCACAAAGAGATACGGTTCCGGCCAGGAGCACAGCAGTCGAAAGGGGGCGCACGCGGCGGAGTGCGCCCCCTTCGCCCGAGCTCGGCCGCCTCAGTCCGTGCGGACCGCCGGCATCGGCATCACCACCGGACCGGCGGCGGACGGCTCCTCGCGGCAGGCATCGCCGCGGTCGGAGTCGAGCGAGCAGCACAGCGAGCGCATCGAGCTCAACCGGACCGGGCGGTCGGCGATGTCCGGGAGTCCGTACGCCGGCTCGCAGACCCGCATGTGCGAGTGGCCGTGACGTCGCCGACCTCGGCATCGGGACCTCCCCCAGAGCCTTCGCCCTGGGGGTACCCCCACACCGGGTCCGGCCGGGCCCGGTGGTACGCGCCTTTCACAGCCCGGGCGATCAACGGGCAGAGCACCATGGCGAGTCCGGCCGCGACGAAGGTGGAGAAGGCACGCGGGCACAGCGGAGCGAATGGTCCTCGCGGCCCTTGTCGGCGGCGAGTCCGGCGCAACTGCGCCGGGGCGGTGGGCGTCTGCGCGTCACGGGTGACGGTATCCGTCCTGAGGCGTCCCGCCGTCCGGCCGGATCGCGGGGGCGGACGGGCACGTCAGGAGTCTGACGCCGCGGCACCCGCCGCAGGAGGCCCAGCAGTCCCAAGTGCACTGCGCCGAGCGGCCCAGGCATGCCGGGCTCCCACGGGTCACCGCACCGGAAGGTGGTAGGCGATCCGGTAGCGATCGGCCGGCACCACCACGTCCGCCGTCTCCACCGCCCGCCCTGACGCGTAGTACGTCCGCTGGATGACCATGACCACATGTCCGGGCACGCCGCCGAGCGTCAGGAGCTCATCCGCCAGCCCCGGCCGCGCGCCGACCTCCTCCACCACGTTGTCCACAACGACATCGATCGCACCCATCCGCTCGACGACGCCGCAACCGCCGAGCGGCCCTTCCTCGGGCAGCATCACGGGCGTGCGCCCCGTGACCGCGAGCGGCTCCCAGGAGGTGGAGAGCATCATCGCCTCACCGGCGTCCCGGAAGACGTACCGCGTACGCATCACCCGCTCCCCCGTCCCGACCCCCAGCCGCGCGGCGACCGCCGCGCTCGCCGGCTCCTGCTGACTGCTGGACTCCCAGGTGCCGCGGGCGCCTTCCGCCGCCTGCTCCTGCCGGAACGGATTGGCGCCGGCCGGCGGCCGGTAGCCGGAGCGGGCGATACGGCGGGGCACCGGGCGCTCGCGCACATACGTCCCCGAGCCGGAGCGGCCCTCGACCAGGCCTTCGGCCATCAGCACCTTGCGCGCCTCCAGCGCGACGGTGTCCGACACTCCGTACTCCTCGCGGATCCTGGCCTGCGAGGGAAGGCGGGTATGCGGCGGCAGCGAGCCGTTGACGATCTTCTGTCGGAGATCGCTCGCAACGCGCAGATAGGCGGGCTGCTCACCGAATGTCACTGGCCACTCCCAACAGCTTGACAGACAGCAACAGCGTGGCAACCGACGGTTGCGTCCCGCAAGCGTGGGCCAAAGTTTCACCCGAAGTGATGACCGCTCTTTACGCAGGCGGTTACCGCAGGTATGGGGATGAGCCTCGCTCGGGTGTGCACCGAACCCTTGGCCGCAAGGGTCCAGACCAACACCTTCCCTGTGGTGGCACGCACGGCAGCACTCTCCGCTCCGGAATCCCTCCGGAACGCGGCGACTTCGGCGTCGACCAGACCGCCCGCGACTGGCTGCGGCGCGGCGCGCCCGCCCACAAGCCGGCGACCGGCCCTGCACCCCCTCTGGATCCCTGCGACCAGGACCCCCTGCGACGAGGACGGAATCACGGATACGGTGCTCCTCGCAGAGATCACGCGAGCACGTGCGCGGATCGTACGGGGGGATGTCATGCAGCCGGCAGCTGAATCCGTGCGTGCGGTGAACCGGCTCACCGCACGGTGGGCGGCGACCGCCGGAACCGGAGACACGGTCTTCTCGGCCACCGGCGTCTGGCCGCTGCTCGCCTTCCTCGCGGACGCGGCGGACGGGCCCGCCCGGACCGAACTGGAGGATGCCGTGGGCATGCGCGGCGACGGCGCCGCGCGGGCCGCGCGGGACCTCATGGCCGCGCTGGCGTCCGTACGGGGCTCGCGTTCGGCCGTCGGGCTCTGGGCGAAGCCGGCCCTGCCGCTCCGTGAGAGCTGGGTGGCAGGACTGCCCGCGCACACCCTGAGCGTGTTCAGCGGGGACGCGGAGGCCGACCGGAAGGCGCTCGACACGTGGGCGTCGGACCGTACGGACGGGCTGATCGGTTCGATGCCGACAGCCCTCGACGACGGCGTCCTTCTGGTGCTGGCGGCCGCCCAGGCCCTGCGGCTCAGGTGGCTTCAGCCCTTCTGGGAAGGGGAGATGCTTCCCGAGAGCGGCCCCTGGCAGGGGCGCGAGCTGCTCGCCCTCGTACGGAGGACCTCGCTGCTGGACCGCGTCGGGGTGGCGCACACGGCCGCCGGCCCGCTGACCGTGCTCAAGGTGCTCGGCGACACCGGGGTCGACGTCCATCTGCTGCTGGGCGAACCGGAGATGGCACCCGGTGAAGTGCTCCAGGCCGGGCTCGCCGTCCTCGCCGGCACCTACCGGACCGTCCCGGGTGATCTCCTTCCGTCGGGGGAGCCCGGGCCCGGCCTGGAGGTGAGGACGGTGCGGAGCAGCGCGCCCGAGCCGACGCTGTCCGTACGCACGAGCCCTTTCCGCCTGACCGCGGACCACGACCTGCTGCGCCGGCCGGCGCCCTTCGGACTGTCGACGGCCATGGACGACCGGCACGGACACTTTCCCGGGATCAGCGCCGAGCCCCTGGCGGTCGGATCGGCCCGGCAGTCGGCGCTGGCCGTCTTCGACGCGGAAGGGTTCGAGGCGGCGTCCGTGACCGCCGTCGCGGCCGTGGCCGGCGGGATGCCCGCGTCGCGCTACCTGGCCAAGCGCATCGATGCCGAATTCGACCGTCCCTTCGGCTTCCTGACCGTCCACCGCACCTCGCGCCTCGTCCTGACGGCGGGCTGGGTCGCCGAGCCGACGCCCTACCCGGAGTACGAGGAGACGTACGAGGAAAGCGCATGACCACCGCACTGAAGGGGCTCGCGGTCGATCCCGCCTCCGGACCGTTTCACGGACGCCGAGGACCCTGCCGTACGCTGCTCGACGCCTGACGGAGCAGAGGAAGGGGCGGCCGCAGTGCGCGGCCGCCCCCTCAGTGCTCAGGCTCAGTGAGCGTCAGAACTGCAGCGCCCAGGAGTCGATCTTCCCGGTGTCCCACCACGCGTTGTCGCTGACGCGCAGCTTCCACGTGCCGTTCGCGACCTCCGAGGAGGCGTTCACCGTGTACGTGGTGTTGATGTTGTCGGAGCTGCCGCCGGTGCCGTAGCCCTTCAGCGTGTACGCGGTGCCGTCCGGGGCGATGAGCTGGACCTGGAGGTCACCGATGTAGGTGTGCACGATGTTGACCGGCACCTGGAGGGCGGCCGGGGCGTTGCCCGGGACACCGCTCACGGTGACGGGCGACTCCACGGTGGAGTTGTCGTTGATCGCGTAGTCCGCGGTGTTCTCGAACCTCGAACCGGGCGGCTGGGTGGAGCCGCCGCCGACGTACAGCAGACGGTTCGGCGATCCGGTGCCGGGGTTGCCGACCACGTTCGGGGTCGCCGCGGTGGTCAGGGCGGAGGCGACCTGCGCCGGGGTGGCGGTGCGGTTGTCCGCGAGGTAGAGCGCGGCGGCACCGGCGACGTGCGGGGTGGCCATCGAGGTGCCGGAGATGGTGTTGGTGGCGCTGTCGCTGGTGTTCCAGGCGGAGGTGATGGAGGAGCCCAGCGCGAAGATGTCCAGGACGCTGCCGTAGTTGGAGAAGCTGGAGCGGGCGTCGGTGCTGGTGGTCGAGCCGACGGTGATGGCCTCGGTCACCCGGGCGGGGGACGTGTTGGACGCGTTGGCGCCGTCGTTGCCCGCCGCGATGGCGTAAGTGACGCCGGACGCGATGGAGTTGCGTACGGCGGTGTCGAGGACGGTGTCGACGCCGCCGCCGAGGCTCATGTTGGCGACGGCCGGCTTGACGGCGTTCTGCGTCACCCAGTCGATGCCGGCGACGACCTGGTCGGTGGTCCCGGAGCCGGAGTTGTCGAGCACGCGGACGCCGACGACCTTGGCCTTCTTGGCGACACCGTAGGAGGATCCGGCGACGGTGGCCGCGACGTGGGTGCCGTGGCCGTGGCCGTCCTGCGCCGTGTTGTCGTTGTCGATGGCGTCGTAGCCGTACGAGGCCCGGCCACCGAAGTCACTGTGGGTGATCCGCACACCGGTGTCGATGATGTACGCGGTGACACCCGTACCCGCCGAGTCGGGGTAGGTGTAGCTCTGGTTGAGCGGCAGCGCCTTCTGGTCGATGCGGTCCAGGCCCCAGGACGGCGGGGACGGCTGGGTGCCGGAGATCGTGAAGACACGGTTCTGCACGACGGACTCGACGGCCGGGTCCGCCGCGAACTTCTTGGCCTGCGCCTCGGAGAGCTCGACGGAGTATCCGTTGAGCGCGGCGTTGTACGTCTTCTTGATCTTCGCTCCGTACTCCGCGGCGAGTTCCTTGCCCGCCTTGGAGCCGGCGTCGGCGGCCGACTCGTCGAGAGTGACGATGTAGCTGCCGGCGATGACGCCGGGCGCGCCCGCGTTCTGGATGACGCCTTCCGGCGCGGTCTCCGCCGCGGTGGCCGGAAGGGCTGACGCGGCGCCGAGCGCGAGGGCGGCGACGGCTATGGCGCTGGCCGCGGACAGTCTTCGCCGCGAATTACGCATCACGGACATGTGAGGGATCCTCCTCATTGGTGGTGCGTTGCTGTGGGGGTGATCGACAGGGGCATGACAATCCCTTTGCTCCCGGTGTCCGCCGGGATGTCTGCGAAGTTGCCGTGCTGCTGCCGTCCGAAAGATTGACGGATCCATAGGAATCCCACAAGAGTCTTGAAGGCCGCGTAACACGTGTGCCACACAACTGCCATCCTGGATCACATGACGGAATATCACTGTCCGATGTGTGACGTTCGTGAGGCCGTTGAGGAGCTCACCTGGCACTGTCCGCAGTGCCAGGGCCCCTGGGATCTGGACTTCACCACGGCTGCGGTGCCACGCAACTCCCTTCCCGAACGCGTCAATTCGCTCTGGCGTTACGAGGAGGCCCTGCCGCTGCCCGCATCGGACGCCCGCGCCGCGGTGTCCCTCGGCGAGGGCCGCACACCGCTCGTCCCGCTGACGGACACCGTCACCGCCAAGCTGGACTTCCTGATGCCGACCCTGTCGTTCAAGGACCGCGGCGCGGTGATGCTCGCCGCGCTGGCGCGGCAGCTGAAGCCGCGGCGTGTGATCGCCGACAGCAGCGGGAACGCGGGCACGGCGATCGCGGCGTACTGCGCCCGCGCCGGGCTGGACTGCACCGTATACGTTCCCGCCGCGACCTCCCCGAAGAAGGTGGAGCAGATCGGGGCGCACGGCGCCCACCTCGAGCTCGTGCCCGGCGACCGCGAGGCCACGGCGCGGGCCGCCCGCGCTGCCGCCGACGAGGACGGGGTCTTCTACGCCTCGCACGTCTTCAACCCGTACTTCCTGCACGGCACGAAGACGTACGTGTACGAGATCTGGGAGGACCTCGGCGGCCGGCTGCCCCAGACGCTCGTCGTCCCCGTCGGTAACGGAACTCTGCTGCTCGGAGCGGCGCTCGCGATCGACGAGCTGTACGGGCACGGGCTCATCGACGAACGTCCGGCGCTGATCGCGGTGCAGGCTGCGGCGGTCGCGCCGCTCGCCTTCGCGTTCCGGGCGGGCGCCGACGATGTGCTGGCACCGACGTTCACGACCCCCACCCTCGCGGAGGGCATCGCCATCCCGCATCCGCCGCGCGCGCGGCAGATCCTGACCGCGGTGCGTGCCACCGGCGGCACGTTCCTGACGGTGACGGAGGATCAGATGCGGGCCGCACAGCTCGATCTCGCCGGGCGCGGACTGTACGTCGAGTCCACGGGGGTGGCGTGCTGGGCGGCGGTCGGGGCGTACGGGCTGGAGGGACGGACCGCCGTTCTGCCGCTGTGCGGGGCGGGACTCAAGACGGGGCCGGCAACCGCTCCGCCGTAGACCGCAGGCCCACGTTCGCCGCGGCCGGCCGTGCGGCTGCCCATGCTCGATGAGCACACGGAATCAGTGCGGGACAGTGACCTCTCCCTGCGCCGCCGGACGGTGCGCCTCCAGGATCGTCGCGATGCCGTCGACCTCGGCGCATTCGTGCATGGTGATGCGGTCGCCAGGGGCAAGGTGCCGCCACTGCGCGGGAATCAGGGGCAGGAGGCGCACCGAAACGCGGCCGCCCGGTGGGAGTTCGGGGGCGAACTCGACCCACAGGGCGGCAATGTTCAACGCGGGTTCTCCGCTGTCCCCGACGTTGCCGATGTTCCACATCGGACGCAACACCCCGGCGCCGGGGATCGGCGTGCGCCGGAAGGTCTCGCCGAACGGCAGGAGCGCCAGATCGGCACGGATGACCCCCACGCGCGTCTCGTAGCCGCGCCACCGGCACCACGCCCGGCTCCGCTCCAGCCCCAGCTGCCCGGCGGCACGCTCCAGCTCGTCCCAGAAACCCGGCGGCAGCGTACGTACCTCCCCGAGCTCCTGCAGCAGGTCGATCGCCACCTCCCACTCGTCGTGCGCGAGGTGGTCCCAGACATCCCCGACAGTGATGTCGTTCTCGGTAGCGGCGTCCTCGGGCACCAGGAGCGAGGCGCTTTCGAGTATCCCGACGACGTCCATGCGCCGATTAGTCATCCCAGCACCACCCCAGCACGGGATTCGCGACAAAGTACGAGAAGGCTCGGGACCGCCAACACTACACAAGAGCGTTAGCAAGAGATCGAGGTTCGAAGGACTTCTCCGCGACGCCCTTTCAGCCTGATCGCGCCCCAAATCCCTTGCCTCGCCTGCCACTCGCCACTCACAGCGGCCAGGCTGTCAGCAAGTGGCCGGGGCCGTAGGCGGCGTCGAGCCCCGGACAGTCGACTCCGCTGCGCGAGACCGCCACGACGGGAACAGGTTCGTCGGTGAGGGCGGCCCGGTGTCGATGGAGGGCGGCCAGGTCGTGCCGGTCGAAGGGCGACTGCTCTAGCCACTTGATGGAGCCTACGAAGAGCAGCTCCTTGGCAATGGGGGCGCGGTCCGCCCCGACGATGTCGATTTCGACGTCGTTGGTGCGGGTCCAGTAGCCGCCCACCGCGGGGGCTGCGGGCAGGTGGCCGTCGGGCAGTATCCGGGCAAGCGCCTCGCGGATGAGCGGCTCGATCGCCCGGCCGCGCCAGCTGGTCCAGTTCTCCCGGATGCGCGCCAAGGTCAGATCGCCCCGCCCCCGCTCGATCTCTTCCATGGACGGGCCGAGCAAGTGCAGCCAAAACCGCAGGTAGGGATCTGTCACCCGGTAGCGGCGATCCTTCGACGGACGCAGCGATACAGGCAGCTCCCCAGCGACGATCCGTTTGTCCGTAAGCAGCTCAAGAGCTCGCTGCAGCGGCGTGGCCCCGATCCCGCCGGCTGCACGGGCGATGTTGGTGAAGGTCCGCTCGCCACTACCGATAGCCGCCAGCACCGTACGCGCCTGGGCCTGCGGGGGGAATTCGGCAGCCAGCGAGCGCTCGGCCGACACAAGCAGGGCCGAGACCGGATCACTCAACGCCTCGCCGAGGAAGTCCCACAACCCTGCGCCGCGCGGCCACTCAGCGCAGATCAGCGGCAGCCCGCCAGTAACCAGCGCAGCGTCGAAAGCTTCCGCCGGATCCAGCCCAAGCATCTGTCCCACCTCGGCGGGGTTGAGTGGTCCCAGCACCATCTCCCGGCCGCGCTGATGGAAGGGTCGCCCGTAGCTATTCAGTGCCTCCATCATCGACAGATCGGAGCCGATGAGGACCAGCAGCACTGGCTTGGTTTCCAGCACCCGATCCCAGGCCCGCTGCAGCATCCCCTCAAAGGCGCCATCGGTATCCATCAGGTACGGCACCTCATCGATGACCAGCACGCTCGCCCGGTCAGCGGGCAGCGCCGCAGCCAGCACGTCGAACGCGGCGTCCCAACTCTCCGGCCGCGCGGCGGCCACCAGCCCCGCCAACGGCAGCGTCGATGCTTGGGCGTCCCGAGCCAGCCGCGCCAGATCATCCCTGGGGGAGGCACCAGTCGCCGCGTAGAACAAGAACGGGGCTCCGGAGTGCTCCGCAAACCGCTCGACCAGTCGCGACTTGCCCACTCGGCGCCGCCCGCGCAACATCACGCACCGGCCGGGCCGCTCCCCGCCAACCCCTGCCGCGACCTTCCGCAGCTCTCGCTCCAACGTCGCCAGTTCCTGCCGACGGCCTACAAAGTCCACCATGCCCACCGACCTCCACCCGTGATACTAACGCCGATGTTAGCAACATTGACGTTAGTGCGAGCCCTTCATCAAGACCGCATCCGGACACAGGAGCCGCACGGCCGTCTCGACGGCGGCCTTCGCGGCCCCGTACGGCGTGATCGGGTCTGGGCGCAGGTCTCGTCGTAGTGGACCCGGCTGCCGGAGAAGACGGCGTCGCTGGAGACGTGCACCAGACGGATCCCGAGCTTCGCGGTGGCCATGGCGATGTGGATGGAGCCGTCCGCGGTGACCTTCCAGTCCGCCCCGCCGCTGGTCACGTTGATCACCGCATGCGTGCCACCACGGTCAGCACCGCCTCTACGCGTACGGGATCGCGGATGTCCACGGCGGCTGCGGGGTCGTCAGGGCGGGAGTGGAACGTCGCAGCCGTGTCCCAGTCCTTCGCGCGCGACTCGCGCAGCAGCTCCGTCCCCAAGAACCCGCTGCCACCGATGATCAGCACCGTCATGCCCGCAACACGTCAAGGCACGCTGCCCCGGCCTGGAGGGTGGAGAGTCCGGTGTAAAGACGGGCGGTTCGGCCCTACGCAAGGCGGCACGAGCATCGTGCGGGAGATGGCGGGCCACCCGTACGCCCAGCCGGGATTGATGCTCCTATTGACCGTCAAGGCAGGTCTGCGGGATGAGCGCCGTATTGTGGCCGGGTGCGGTACTTGGCAGAGTCGTTCATCCTCGGGGCCTTGAAGCGGGGCCGTTCGGTCGCGCAGTTCCTTGGGCCGTGCGGCTCGGCAGAGCGCCCAGGGGCGCGCTATGTCGAGGTTCGTCCGACGAAGACGTCCTTTGACGTCTATCTCCACACGGTCGAGGACGTCGGCAGTGAGAGCTTCCTGGACTTGGGCGAGTTCCCGCCGTTCGATCCCGATGACGAGGCTGGCGAGTTTGGCCGGCACCTGGGCATGGCCGTGGACCCGCTGACCGCGCTGATCATTGCCGAGCAGGGCACTGGGGCCGTGCGGGGTCGGTGGGTCAACGAGAACGTTGTCCAGGATGAGTACGGCGACTTCGTTCGCGCCGGCCGGCCGTCGGACGCTTCCCCTGATGGCCATCCGTGGCCTGCCGTGCCAAACGTTCCATGACCTCGTGCATGGTCAAGCGGCACTGAGCCAGTTCCGGTAGGCGCTGGCGAGGTCGTCGTCGCGGCGTGTGCCGCGTTCGATGCAGGAGATCACCGCCGGCCAGACGCCGAAGTGCTCGGCGACAGTGGTGAGGGTGATGTTCTTGGCCTGGCGCGCGGGCCGGAGGTCGAAGACGTCCGGGACGGTGACCGGAGCGGTGAGGTAGCGGAAGATCTCCCGGGCGATCGCCCGCTTGAGCAGGCGGATGATCTCCTTCTTCGTGCGTCCGGCGGCGGTCTGCTGGGCGACGAAGCTCAGCCTTCGACCGATTGACCGCCCCCATCCGCCCCCCTGTGATCGTCGATCACAAGGCACCGTAACAAAGGCCAGGGACAGCAATCGCGGTTGCCCACATGCCCGTTGCGGTACGTCCACTGGGGCACCGGTCGAGGCGCGCCGCCGCTGCGAAAGCTGTGGCGCGCAAACTCCGACGCCTGCGGCAGGGTCAGAGACCGGACCCGGCGGCTTGGGTGCTCTCGCCGAGTGCGTCCTGGAGTTGAACTACAACCTGTTCCAGCCCTCCCGGGTGACAGGCTGATCGCGTCCTCCGCCAAGCATCGCCAAGGGAAGGGTGCTGGTCCGTGCACTCCCTGCTGCCAGGCACTGGACAGTGCGCGACCCAGCACCGGCGTCCCCATAGCATCCCAGCACGATCCCAGCACGGGAAAACAAAGGGCCCGACTCCGAAGAGTCGGACCCTCCCTGACCTGCATGTTTGCCAGATCAGCGACGTGGTGATACGTCAGCGGCTACACGTTGAAGCGGAACTCGACGACGTCCCCGTCCTGCATCACATAGTCCTTGCCCTCCATACGCGCCTTGCCCGCCGAGCGCGCGTCCGCGACCGAGCCCGTTGCGACCAGGTCGGCGAAGTGGATGACCTCGGCCTTGATGAAGCCCTTCTGGAAGTCGGTGTGGATCACACCGGCCGCCTCGGGGGCCGTCGCGCCCTTCTTGATCGTCCAGGCGCGGGACTCCTTCGGGCCCGCCGTGAGGTAGGTCTGCAGGCCGAGCGTGTCGAAGCCGACGCGGGCGAGGGTGGCCAGGCCCGGCTCGTCGGCACCGACGGACTGGAGGAGTTCCATGGCGTCCTCCTCGTCGAGCTCGGCGAGGTCGGCCTCGAGCTTGGCGTTGAGGAAGATCGCCTCGGCCGGGGCGACCAGGGCGCGCTGCTCGTTCTTGAAGTCCTCGTCGATCAGCTCGTCCTCGTCGACGTTGAAGACGTAGAGGAAGGGCTTGGTGGTGAGCAGGTGGAGGTCGTGGAGGAGCTCGGCCTTCTCGCTGCCCTGGACGATGCCCGCGGCGAAGAGGGTGTTGCCCTCCTCCAGGATGGCCTGGGCGGCCTCGACGGCCGCGACCTTGGGGGCCGTGTCCTTCTTGATGCGGGCTTCCTTGGCCAGGCGCGGCAGGACCTTCTCGATGGTCTGGAGGTCCGCGAGGATCAGCTCGGTGTTGATCGTCTCGATGTCGTTCTTCGGCGAGACCTTGCCGTCGACGTGGACGACGTTCTCGTCCTTGAACGCACGGATGACCTGGCAGATCGCGTCGGACTCGCGAATGTTCGCCAGGAACTTGTTACCGAGGCCCTCGCCCTCGCTCGCGCCGCGGACGATGCCGGCGATGTCGACGAAGTCGACCGTCGCGGGCAGGATCCGCTGGGAGCCGAAGATCTCGGCGAGCTTGGTGAGCCGGGCGTCGGGGACGCCGACGACGCCGACGTTGGGCTCGATGGTGGCGAACGGGTAGTTGGCCGCCAGCACGTCGTTCTTGGTCAGGGCGTTGAACAGGGTCGACTTGCCGACATTCGGCAGACCGACGATTCCGATCGTGAGCGACACGTTGGCGACTTCCTGGAGTGAGGACTGCTGAGGCGAGGACTGCGAGCCAGCGACTGACTGGCTGATGGCCTTGGCCCGCGGGCCCGGAGGGTGGGCCGATCCCCCAGTTTACGGGCGCGCCGCCGGGGCACGTCACGCGTCCGATACGTCGAACTCGACATCAAGGTCACCCAAAGGGCGTGTCCTGTGACGTACTGATCGCACTTTGCGACCTACGTTGGACAGGTGGAGCAACAAAAGACTGGTACGCCGTCGAGGCAGCGGCCGCGGCCGCAGGCCCCTCTGTCCGGGCAAGGCGCGCTCATCGAGGGTGCCGCGGTGTACCGGGTCACGGCCCGGCCAGGGCGCCCCGGGGCCCCTGGCGCACCCGCGCAGCCGGGCAAACGGCCCGCACTGCGGCCGATCCGCCCGGTGCCGCCGGTGGTGCTCGCCCTGCGCAGACTGCCGAATCCGCGACTGACGGGACTCGGCAGCGGGCTCTTCGCAGCAGCCGTGATGCTGCTGATCGGCTCGCTCGACTCGCTGCTGATCGGCGGCTCCGCCGTCGTGTACTGCGTGCTGTTCCTGCCGGTCAGCGCCCTGACGGCGCTGTGGGTGCGGGGCGCCGACCTGGTCACCGCGCCGATCGGCGTGCCCATCGCGTTCGCCGTCGGGATCGTGCCGATCTCCGGCGGGACCGGTGGCGTCGGCGGCCAGGTGATGGCGGTGATCACCGCGCTGGCCGTGAACGCGGGCTGGCTGTACGGCGGCACGCTCATCGCGGGCGTCATCACGATCGTGCGGAAGATCCGGCTGATGACCCGCCGCCGCCCACGCCGGCCCTCCACGCCGCCGCGCCGCGCCTGACGCCCCGCCGCGCCGGCCTGCGGGGCCTCCCCAGGCCCAGACACCGCCGCTCCATGCCCAGACACCGCCCCGCCACGCCCAGACACCGCCCCGCCACGCCCAGGCACCGCCCTGCCACGCCCAGACACCGCCCCGCCACGCCTGACGGCCTCGCGCGGCGGCACCGGGCGGCGCGCTCAGTGGTTCGCCGCCGCCATCGCCGCGCCGACGATCCCCGCGTTGTTCTGGAGCTCCGCGGGGACGATCTCCGCGCGGATGTGCTTGATCAGCGGAATGAACTTGTCCGCCTTGCGGCTCACCCCGCCCCCGATGATGAAGAGCTCCGGCGAGAACAGCATCTCGACATGCTCGAGATACTTCTGGACCCGGTGCGCCCAGCGCTCCCAGCTCAGCTCCTCGTCGTCCTTGACCTTGGTCGACGCGTGCTTCTCCGCTTCGTGGCCGTGCAGCTCCAGATGGCCCAGCTCCGTGTTCGGCACGAGGCGGCCGTCGACGAAGAGCGCGCTGCCGATGCCCGTACCGAAGGTCAGCAGCATCACCGTGCCCTTGCGCCCGCGGCCGGCACCGAAGGTCATCTCGGCCACGCCCGCCGCGTCCGCGTCGTTCAGCACGGTGACCGGCATGCCCAGCCGGTCGCCCAGCAGCTTGCCGCCGTCGGTGTCGATCCAGCTCTTGTCGACATTCGCGGCCGTACGGATCACCGATCCTGTGACCACGCCGGGGAAGGTGATCCCGACCGGGCCCGACCAACCGAAATGCCCGACCACCTCGGCAACGCCGTCGGCCACGCCGTCGGGCATGGCCGGGTGCGGTGTCAGTACTTTGTGGCGGGGCTCTGCGAGGTCGCCGCGGTCCAGGTCCACGGGAGCGCCCTTGATCCCGGACCCGCCGATGTCCACTCCGAAGACGTTCATGGACACAACGTTACGAGGAACCGCTGACGGTTACTCCCTGAGCGGCCTCAAAGCCCCGCCATTCAGTCTTCGACGAGTGCCGCCGCCTCGCCGCGCAGGTCCCGGCGGAGCTCCTTGGGCAGCGAGAACGTGATCGACTCCTCGGCCGCCTTGACGATCTCCACATCCTCGAAGCCGCGCTGCGACAGCCACTCCAGGACTTCCTCGACGAGCACCTCGGGGACGGAAGCGCCCGACGTCACGCCGACCGTCGTCACACCCTCGAGCCAGGCCTCGTCGATCTCGCCGGCGAAGTCCACCAGGTACGAGGCACGGGCTCCGGCGCCCAGCGCGACCTCGACCAGCCGCTTGGAGTTCGAGGAGTTCTGCGAACCGACGACGATGACCAGGTCCGCCTCGGCGCCCATCTGCTTGACCGCGATCTGGCGGTTCTGCGTGGCGTAGCAGATGTCGTCGCTCGGCGGGGAGACCAGGAGCGGGAACTTGGTCTTGAGCCGGTCGACGGTCTCCATCGTCTCGTCGACGGAGAGCGTGGTCTGGGAGAGCCAGACGACCTTCGACGGGTCGCGGACCTCGACCTCGTCCACATCGCCCGGGCCGTCGACCAGCGTGATGTGGTCCGGGGCCTCGCCGGTGGTGCCGATGACCTCCTCGTGGCCCTCGTGGCCGATGAGGAGGATGTCGAAGTCCTCGTTCGCGTACCGGACGGCCTCCTTGTGGACCTTGGTCACCAGGGGGCAGGTCGCGTCGATGGTCGCCAGCTTCCGCTCGGCGGCCTCGTCGTGGACGACCGGCGCGACGCCGTGCGCGGAGAACATGACGATGGACCCCTCGGGGACCTCCGCCGTCGTCTCGACGAAGATCGCGCCCTTCTTCTCCAGGGTCTGTACGACGTACTTGTTGTGGACGATCTCGTGGCGCACGTAGATCGGGGCGCCGTACTGCTCGAGGGCCTTCTCCACGGCGATCACGGCACGGTCCACGCCCGCGCAGTAGCCACGGGGAGCGGCGAGCAGGACGCGGCGGGCGTTCGTTGCAGTCATGCCCCCATCGTAAGGGCGCGCCGAACAGGCCAACGATCGCCCACGGGGCTCTGCCCAGGTGGACCTGATCTCGCACACCTGGTCCTGTGGGCCTGGCCAGGTGGACCTGGTCCTGCGCACCTGGTCGTGTCGGAGGGTGCCGATACGCTCGCGGGCATGGGTCTCACTACATCTGCCGAAGCTCCCCTGCCCGTCGGCGAGGTGTCGCGGCTCATCGGGGGATGGATCGACCGGCTCGGCGCGGTGTGGGTGGAGGGACAGATCACCCAGCTGTCGCGCAGGCCGGGCGCGGGCGTGGTGTTCCTGACGCTGCGCGATCCGTCGTACGACATCTCGGTGAGCGTCACCTGCTACCGCCAGGTGTTCGACGCGGTCGCCGACGTCGTGTCCGAGGGCGCCCGGGTCGTCGTCCACGCCAAGCCCGAGTGGTACGCCCCGCGCGGCCAGCTCTCGCTGCGCGCCGCCGAGATAAGGCCGGTCGGCATCGGTGAGCTGCTCGCACGGCTGGAGCAGCTGAAGCGGACCCTGGGCGCCGAGGGGCTCTTCGCCCTCGACCGCAAGAAGCCACTGCCGTTCCTTCCGCAGCTGATCGGCCTGGTCTGCGGCCGGGCCTCGGCGGCCGAGCGGGATGTGCTGGAGAACGCGCGGCGCCGGTGGCCGGCCGTCCGCTTCGACGTGCGCAATGTGGCCGTGCAGGGCGTCCGCGCCGTGTCGCAGGTCGTTCAGGCGGTCAAGGAGCTGGACGAGCATCCGGACGTGGACGTGATCATCGTCGCGCGCGGCGGTGGCAGTGTGGAGGACCTGCTGCCGTTCTCGGACGAGCAGCTGGTGCGCGCCGTCGCCGACTGCCGTACGCCCGTGGTGTCCGCGATCGGACACGAGCCGGACTCGCCGCTGCTCGACCTGGTCGCCGATCTGCGCGCCTCGACCCCGACCGACGCGGCGAAGAAGGTCGTCCCGGACGTCGGTGAGGAGCTGGACCGGGTGCAGGCGCTGCGCGACCGGTCGCTGCGGACCGTACGGGGGCTGCTCGACCGCGAGGAGCGGGGGCTTGCGCACGCCCTGCACCGGCGGGTCATGGAGCATCCGCAGCGGATGGTGGAGGAGCGCGAACACGAGACGGACGCCCTGGTCGCCCGGAGCCGGCGGGTCCTGGGGCATCTGCTGGACCGCGCGGACTCCGAGCTGTCCCACACCCGCGCACGGGTCGTCGCCCTGTCGCCCGCGGCGACGCTGGAGCGGGGGTACGCGGTGCTGCAGCGCGCGGACGGCGCGGTGGTGCGGTCGCCCGGCGAGGTCGGGGCGGACGAGGAGTTGCGGGCGAGGGTCGCGGAAGGCGAGTTCACGGTCCGGGTAGCGGGCGACGGCATTGCGGGCGACAACGGCGCAGACACCGAGCTCGGAGACGCCGACGGCGCAGGCGATTGACCCGGCATCACTGACGGCCGGCATCACTGACAGTAGGCGCACATAGGGTGGATCACATGACAGCGAAGACGGACGATGGCGCGCTCGGCTATGAGCAGGCACGGGACGAGCTGATCGAGGTCGTACGCCGCCTGGAGGCGGGCGGCACGACGCTGGAGGAGTCCCTCGCGCTGTGGGAGCGCGGCGAGGCGCTGGCAAAGGTGTGCCGCCGCTGGCTGGACGGCGCGCGCGCCAGGCTGGACGAGGCGCTGGCGGAGCGGGACGCGGGTGAGGGCGCGGGCCCCCGCGGCGCCGAGGAGGACGAGGACGGGAACGGGAACGGGGACGACTCGGCCCGGTGAGGCGCCTTGGCGGGGCGGCGGCATAAACGGGAACGCCATTTAGTTGAAGCTTGAGTATTTGAAAGTTGCGTGACTTAGCTCACGAGGCACCGGATTTAGTTGAACCTTCATCTACTCCGGTCGTACGGTGAAGCCGCAGCTTGAACCTCTTTGCTCATCCGGAAGGTACGCAGCATGTCCCTCGTTCTTGACCCCGCAGCCCAGGACCTCCTTTTCCGTGAGGCCCGTACCGCCAACACCTTCACCGACGAGCCGGTGACCGATGAGCAGGTGCAGGCCATCTACGACCTGGTCAAGTACGGCCCGACCGCCTTCAACCAGTCGCCGCTGCGCGTCGTCCTCGTCCGCTCGGCCGAGGCCCGCGAGCGCCTGGTGAAGCACATGGCCGAGGGCAACCAGCCCAAGACCGCCACCGCGCCGCTGGTCGCGATCCTCGCCGCCGACAACGAGTTCCACGAGGAGCTCCCGACGCTGTTCCCGCACTTCCCGCAGGCCAAGGACATGTTCTTCGCCGAGCGCCCGGCCCGTGAGCAGTCCGCCGCGCTGAACGCCGCGCTGCAGGCCGCGTACTTCATCGTGGGTGTCCGTGCCGCCGGTCTGGCCGCGGGCCCGATGACCGGTCTCGACTTCGTCGGCGTGCAGAAGGAGTTCCTGGACGACGACCACACACCGCTGATGGTCGTCAACATCGGCAAGCCGGGCGAGGACGCGTGGTTCCCGCGTTCGCCGCGTCTGGCGTACGACGAGGTCATCACCACCGTCTGACCGGCTTGCGACGACGTCATTACCGTCTGACCTCGACGAGCCCCCCGCCGGGGGCCCGGGGTCGCCCCCGACCGCACACCCGGCAGCACAAAGGCCGCCGCACCCCGAACGGGTGCGGCGGCCTTGTCGTGCCGGTCAGGACGAGCCGAGAGACATCAGGACGAGCCGGGAGGCATCAGGACGCGGCCGGGCCCGGCGTCGGGGCGGTGGACTCCGACTTCGACTCCAGCGCCGCCGCCATCTGCGCGAGCCGCTCGTACGACGCCGTGCCGGTCACCACGGTCGTCGAGCCCTCGTCCGTGCGCACCAGCGCGTCGTACTTCGGGCCCTCCCAGCGCTCCCAGGTCTCGCCGCCCACCTTCTGCGTGCGGTCGGTCCTGGTGGCCTGCTGGGTGACCTTCGGGATGTACTTTCCGGCCGGAGCCGTCGACTGCTCGACCGCGACGTACTGGCCGTCCGGGTCGAGGAAGCCCAGGTGCCAGGCGTGGTCCTCCTGGCCCTTGAAGGTGACCGACGTAGGCTTCCAGCCCGCGGGGAGTCCCGTCGGGGCGGCCACCGGATAGGGTGCCGCCCGGCGTGCCGTCACCAGCTCGACGCGGTAGTCGACGGCCCGGTTCGGGTCCATCGAGTCGTCGTGCGGAACGAAGATGTAGATCACACCTGCGAAGACGCAGATGACCGCCATCGACTGGATCATTCCGCGCACTGTCTGCTTGCCTCGCATACCTGCCACCGCACTATGGTCGCATCAAGGTTGTTTGCTCAAACGTGGGCCCCTCTGCTCAATTTGTCGACGTACCGATAGAGTCACAGCACCCTCTTTTTCCGGCCGTCGTCGTACAGGAAGGTGCGCTCCGATGACCGAGCACAACTTGCCGTCCCAGCTCGAGGTCTCGCCCGAGGCCCCCGACCGCAACCTCGCCCTGGAGCTCGTCCGGGTCACCGAGGCCGCCGCCATGGCCGCCGGCCGGTGGGTCGGACGCGGCGACAAGAACGGCGCGGACGGTGCCGCGGTCAAGGCCATGCGGACCCTCGTCAGCACCGTGTCGATGAACGGTGTCGTCGTGATCGGCGAAGGCGAGAAGGACGAAGCCCCCATGCTCTTCAACGGGGAGCGCATCGGCGACGGGACCGGCGCGGAGTGCGACATCGCCGTGGACCCGATCGACGGCACGACGCTCACCGCCAAGGGCATGCCCAACGCGATCGCGGTCCTCGCGGCCGCCGACCGCGGCACCATGTTCGACCCGTCCGCGGTCTTCTACATGGACAAGCTGGTCACCGGACCCGAGGCCGCCGACTTCGTCGACATCAACGCCCCGGTCTCGGTGAACATCCGCCGGGTTGCCAAGGCGAAGAACTCCTCGCCCGAGGACGTCACCGTCGTCATCCTGGACCGGCCCCGCCACGAGGGAATCGTCAAGGAGATCCGCGAGACCGGCGCGCGCATCAAGTTCATCTCGGACGGCGATGTCGCGGGCGCGATCATGGCCGTGCGCGAGGGCACCGGCGTCGACATGCTGATGGGCATCGGCGGTACGCCGGAGGGCATCATCACCGCGTGCGCGATCAAGTGCCTCGGCGGCACGATCCAGGGCAAGCTCTGGCCGAAGGACGACGCGGAGCGGCAGCGCGCACTCGACGCGGGCCACGACCTGGACCGGGTGCTGTTCATGGACGACCTGGTCAGCGGCGACAACGTGTTCTTCGTCGCGACCGGCATCACGGACGGCGAGCTGCTGCGCGGCGTGCGGTACCGCGCCGAGACGGCGACCACGCAGTCGCTGGTGATGCGTTCCAAGTCGGGCACGATCCGCCAGATCGACTCGACCCACCGCCTGTCGAAGCTGCGCGCCTACAGCGCCATCGACTTCGACCGCGCGAAGTAGGCCGGCCGCACTCGCCGCAGGCGAGCCACGCCTCCGAGAACGCAGGCGAACCGAGCCTCCAGGAACACAGAAAGGGGCGCCCCCATGTCGGTGGGAGCGCCCCTTCCCGTACGTACGCGGGGAACCGCGTACGTCAACGGGTGCGTCAGGCCGCCGATGCCGACTTCTTGAGCTCCATCTCACGCCGCCTGCGACGGGCCAGCACGACGCGGCGCTCCGCCGCCGTGAGGCCGCCCCACACGCCGTACGGCTCGGGCTGGAGCAGGGCGTGCTCCCGGCACTCCACCATGACCGGACAGCGGGCGCAGACGCGCTTGGCCGCATCTTCGCGGGAGAGCCGTGCGGCGGTCGGTTCCTTGGATGGTGCGAAGAACAGTCCGGCCTCATCCCGGCGGCATACTGCCTCCGTGTGCCAGGGCCCGTCCTGATCTTCCCGAGCGGTGGTTCGCTGGGTCGGAACGGCGGCTACCTGCAGGGGCTGATGCGGCAGTTGCAGCACGATCTACTCCTGACGACGGCTTCGCGAGCGAGAGACGATGCAGCAAGCCCTACCCGCTGTGCGCGCGCCTATGCACTGAGTGGCACTGAGTTCCGAGAGGCGGAACCACGGACGGCGGGCGCCAGGAACCGCGCGGGATCAGTGACCCAGGTGCTTGCGCATGCGGTCGTGGAGGTCGGCGACGCGCTTGCCCCGCTTCGGCCTGGCCTCCACGTTGCCGAAAACGGAATAGCCGTTGACCACGACGACCGGAGCCTCGGGGTCGGCGGCCTCCAGTGTGAGCACCTCGAAGTTGCCGAAGACCCCGGTGCCGCTGCCGCGCAGTGAGATGTTCTCAGGAACGCGGACCTCGACGTTGCCGAAGATCGACGTCGCGTTGATGACGGTGAGCCGCTGCCCGAACATCGCCTCGGTCAGATCGATCTCGATGCTGCCGAAGAGGGAGAAGGCATTGGTCCTGGGTCCCACGCGCCAGCGGCCCTTGCGGGTGGAGCTGGAGAACACCGCGACGAGGTTGTCGGTGGGCGCGGACGTGTCCTCGGGTCCGTAGGTGTAGGACGCGGGCTGCGGGCGGGGGCGGGAGGTGGGCAGGTCCCGTACCAGCGGCTCCAGTTCGCCGACCGTCTTGGCGCGGTAGACCGAGTCGATCCGGTCGGAGTGCTCCTCGGCGTCGATCCGGCCCTCGGCCAGGGCCTCCCGGAGGATGTCCGCGATCCGGTCCCGGTCGGCGTCGGAGGCACGGATGGAGCCGGACGGGTCGGCGGCACGGTCCGCGGGCCCGGCGTGAGCGACCGGCTTCTGAAGGTTTCCGCGGCCGGAGGCCGCTGAATCATGCTTGTCGAGGTCCACGTGCTCAGCGTAGCGAAACGCGATAGATCGCGACTAGGGCCTGTCCGGCGGGTCAGGTCGTGGTAGCCATGACGGCGCCGTGAGGCCGGCCGGTTGTGCCGGTGCGGACAACACGGCCCGGCAACTGAGCCTTACCTCACAAGCCCGTACGGCTGGGGGCGCCCTACGCTTGTGGACGCGCTGCCAATGGAGGCCGCGCCGCAGTCTGCCGAGTGAGGAATGGCCGTAATGCCCCCTGTCTCCCGCCCGTCCAGCCCAGGGTTCGCGTACTCCGATCTGCTCCCGCTGGGAGAGGACACCACGCCCTACCGCCTGGTGACCGCCGAGGGTGTCTCCACCTTCGAGGCCGACGGCCGTACGTTCCTCAAGGTCGAGCCGGAGGCGCTGCGCAAGCTCGCCGAAGAGGCGATCCACGACATCCAGCACTACCTCCGCCCGGCGCACCTCGCCCAGCTGCGCAAGATCATCGACGATCCCGAGGCGTCGGCGAACGACAAGTTCGTCGCCCTGGACCTGCTGAAGAACGCGAACATCGCGGCCGCGGGCGTGCTGCCGATGTGCCAGGACACCGGCACGGCGATCGTCATGGGCAAGCGCGGGCAGAACGTGCTCACCGAGGGCGGCGACGAGGAAGCCCTCTCACGCGGCATCTTCGACGCGTACACCCGGCTGAACCTGCGCTACTCGCAGATGGCCCCGCTGACCATGTGGGACGAGAAGAACACCGGCTCGAACCTGCCCGCGCAGATCGAGCTGTACGCGACCGACGGCGGCGCGTACAAGTTCCTCTTCATGGCGAAGGGCGGCGGCTCCGCCAACAAGTCCTTCCTCTACCAGGAGACCAAGGCGGTCCTGAACGAGGCCTCCATGATGAAGTTCCTGGAGGAGAAGATCCGCTCGCTGGGCACGGCGGCGTGCCCGCCGTACCACCTCGCGATCGTCGTCGGCGGTACGTCGGCCGAGTTCGCGCTGAAGACCGCGAAGTACGCCTCCGCGCACTACCTGGACGAGCTGCCGTCCGAGGGCTCGGAGCTGGGGCACGGCTTCCGTGACGAGGAGCTGGAGAAGAAGGTCTTCGAGCTGACGCAGAAGATCGGCATCGGCGCGCAGTTCGGCGGCAAGTACTTCTGCCACGACGTGCGCGTGGTGCGCCTGCCGCGGCACGGCGCCTCGCTGCCCGTCGCGATCGCCGTGTCCTGCTCGGCCGACCGCCAGGCCGTCGCGAAGATCACGGCCGAGGGTGTCTTCCTGGAGCAGCTGGAGACGGACCCGGCGCGCTTCCTGCCGGAGACCACCGACGAGCACCTGGAGCCGGAGGCCCGCGGCGAAGCCGCTGATCGGCCCAGTGTCGTCAGGATCGACCTCAACCAGCCGATGGACGAGATCCTCGCCGAGCTGACCAAGTACCCGGTCAAGACCCGGCTCTCGCTCACCGGCCCGCTGGTCGTGGCGCGCGACATCGCGCACGCCAAGATCAAGGAGCGGCTGGACGCGGGCGAGGAGATGCCGCAGTACCTGAAGGACCACCCGGTCTACTACGCCGGCCCGGCGAAGACCCCGGAGGGTTACGCCTCCGGGTCCTTCGGCCCGACCACGGCCGGCCGCATGGACTCGTACGTCGAGCAGTTCCAGGCGGCGGGCGGCTCCAAGGTCATGCTGGCCAAGGGCAACCGGAGCAAGCAGGTCACGGACGCGTGCGACGCGCACGGCGGCTTCTACCTCGGCTCGATCGGCGGCCCGGCGGCGCGGCTCGCGCAGGACTGCATCAAGAAGGTCGAGGTCGTCGAGTACGAGGAGCTCGGCATGGAAGCGGTCTGGAAGATCGAGGTCGAGGACTTCCCGGCGTTCATCGTCGTGGACGACAAGGGCAACGACTTCTTCCAGAACCCGGCGCCCGCGCCGACGTTCACCAGCATCCCGGTGCGAGGCCCCGGTCTGGCCTGAGGCCGCGTCTTCGAAGGCCGGTCTGCCCCGGCGGGTCCGGCAGGCGCTGCCCGGCGCCTGCCCTCGGGCGTCCTCGATCGCCGGACGGCTGGGTTTCCAGCCCGTCCGGCTACCGAGAGCGCGGGGTCCGGTACGGAGCCCCGCTACGCGAAGCGCTGCTTCGCCGACCCGTCGCACGGCTGGAGCCGCACCGGGTCCTTCGCCGCGGCCAGCGTCAGGCACAGGTTCGACGCGGCCGCCGGCCGCACCGTCCCGTCCTGGCGGACGAACTGCTGGTTCGCACCACCGTGGCAGTTCCACAGGACGAGCGCCGCGCCCGCCTTGTACTCCGCTCGGGGGACGTCGAGGCAGCGGTCCTGGCTGAGCTGGCTGTGGACGGACCTACGGGCGCTGTCGTACCACCAGCCCTGGTTGCGGCCGCCGTGGCAGTCCCAGCCCAGCACCCCGGTGCCGTTGCGCGACACGCCCGCCTCGGCATCGACGCAGCTGCCCGTGGCCTCGTTCCTCAGCGGCTTGTAGACGTCGTCCCAGGCGAACGGGTACAGCACCGGCTTGCCCGTGGACGCCGGGTCGGCGCAACTGGCCTCGTTCAGCCCGGAGTCGTACAGCTGGGTCAGACAGGAGGCGAAGGCCGCGTGTCCCCGGGCGTTCGGGTGGAAGGACTGGCGGACCGAATTGGAGTCGGGCGGGAACGGGTTGGACAGCTCGACGTACAGCCCGCGTGCCCAGGTGTCCTCCATGCAGACCTCATGGCCGTGGAAGAGCCGTGAGTTGTCGAGGTACACCGCGCCGGTGGAGCGGGCGACCTGCCGCATGCCGCGTTCGAAGGCGGGGACGGCGGTGTTGCGGCCCCAGACGGTGTCGGAGTCGTAGCCCGTACCGCCGCAGATCAGCTTGCCGGGAAAGTTCGGGTTGTCGTGGAAGTCGGGCCCGATCGGGCTCGGGTAGCCCATCACGACCAGCTTGTAGTCCCCGTCTGCGTACCCGGCGTCACGCATCACCGTCCGCAGATCGCGTACGGTCCGCTCGACCTTGGGGACCAGTCCGTCGACCCGGGCCTGCCAGCCCGCCGCGTACGTGGACTCGCAGGGACCCTGGAAGGTGAACCAGCGGACGACGCAGTCGGTCATCACGGGCCCGAACTGCAGATCGTCGTTGGCGCCGGCGACCAGCAGCACCATCTTGATCCGGGTGTTGCGGGCCTTGATGGCGAGACTGTCGCTCTGGACCAGCTCGTCGGCGTACTGCTTCGAGCCGCCGATGACGATGTTGCCGCTGTAACCGCCCGAGCAGGAGACGTTGTACGTGACGTCGGCGGCGATGCCCGTGCGGTGGACGGCGGCGTCGGGTGAGCGGTGACACCAGTTGTCCGGGCCGTCGGTGCCGGGTTCGTACGTGCCGACACCCTCGCCCGAGATCTCGCTGTCACCCAGCGAGATCAAGCCGGTCCTGCGCTCGCCGAGCGGGCGTTCGGCGGGGTCGCCGTAGAGGGCGATCGCCTCGGCGGCCCGGATCTTCTCCAGCTCCGGCGGAAGGGGTACCGACGATGCGTATGCCGTCGGGCGGGCCGTGTCGTGCGCCCGCGCGGGGGTCGTGGCTGCCATGGTGCCGAGAGCCGCCGCGAGGGCCGCGGCGGCTGCGACCGCAGAGCGAAGTCCGTGCCTGGAGCGTCTGTACCCAGAGCGCCTCATTGCGCCTCCCCGGTTAGGTGTTACCGCCGGTTTTTACTGGCCGGTAGCGCACTTGGGAATAGACGGAACAAGACAAGTGCTCAACTTTTCGGGAGGTTTGGAGATGTCGGACACGAGTGACAACGCAGGCGAGTACCGGGTCGAACACGACTCAATGGGTGAGGTGCGGGTCCCCGCGCACGCCAAGTGGCGGGCCCAGACCCAGCGGGCCGTGGAGAATTTCCCGGTTTCCGGACAACGGCTGGAACGCGCCCATATCGAGGCCCTGGCCCGGATCAAGGCCGCCGCCGCCAAGGTCAACGCCGAGCTCGGGGTGGTCGACAAGGACATCGCGCAGGCCATCCAGGACGCGGCGGAGGAGGTCGCCGACGGCCGCTGGGACGAGCACTTTCCGGTCGATGTCTTCCAGACGGGTTCCGGGACGTCGTCCAACATGAATACGAACGAGGTCCTGGCGACCCTGGCCGGAGAGCGGCTCGGCCGTGCGGTCCACCCCAACGACCACGTCAATGCCTCGCAGTCGTCCAACGACGTCTTCCCGTCGTCGATCCACATCGCGGCGACCGCGGCCGTGACGGGGGATCTGATCCCGGCGCTGGAGCACCTGGCGGCGTCGCTGGAGCGGAAGGCGCGGGAGTTCGCGGGCATCGTCAAGTCGGGTCGTACACATCTGATGGATGCGACACCGGTCACTCTCGGCCAGGAGTTCGGGGGTTACGCGGCGCAGATCCGGTACGGGATCGAGCGGCTGAACGCCTCCCTCCCGAGACTCGCCGAACTCCCGCTCGGCGGCACGGCGGTGGGCACCGGGATCAACACTCCGCCGGGCTTCTCCGCGGCGGTCATCGCGGAGGTCGCGCGGGTGACCGGGCTGCCCCTGACCGAGGCCCGCAACCACTTCGAGGCGCAGGGCGCGCGGGACGCGCTGGTGGAGACCAGCGGTCAGCTCCGTACCATCGCCGTCTCGCTCACCAAGATCTCCAACGATCTGCGCTGGATGGCGAGCGGCCCGCGCACGGGTCTCGCCGAGATCAGCCTCCCGGACCTGCAGCCCGGATCGTCGATCATGCCGGGCAAGGTCAATCCGGTGATCCCGGAGGCGGTGCTGATGGTCGCCGCGCAGGTGACCGGCAACGACACGACGGTCGCCGTCGCGGGCGCCGCCGGGAACTTCGAGCTGAACGTCATGCTGCCGGTGATCGCCAAGAACCTGCTGGAGTCGGTGCGGCTCCTCACGAACGCCGTGCGGCTGCTCGCGGACCGGACGGTCGACGGCATCACGGCCAATGCGGAACGTGCCCGTGAGTACGCCGAGTCGTCGCCGTCGGTCGTCACGCCGCTCAACAAGTACATCGGGTACGAGGAGGCGGCGAAGGTGGCGAAGCGATCGCTGGCGGAGCGCAAGACGATCCGTGAGGTGGTGCTGGAAGGCGGGTACGTGGAGCGGGGCGAGCTGACCCTGGAGCAGCTCGACGAGGCGCTGGACGTCCTGCGGATGACGCGGCCCTGAGGTTCCCGCTCCCCCGCGTCACGGGGCCGGTGCCCCAGCCGACCCGACCCGCCCGGCCGACCCGCCGGCCCCGTGACCTGCGCCGCAGCGAGCTGTGGGCGGCGACTCTAAGATCTGTGCATGACGGGATCGACAGGGGTTCAGCGCTGGGCGCCGGGGGAGCACATTCTCTGGCGGTATCGCGGCAACGGGTCCGGCGAGGTGCACATCTGCCGGCCTGTGACCGTTGTGCGGGACAGCGCCGAGCTGCTGGCCGTGTGGATGGCGCCGGGGACCGAGTGTGTGAAGCCGGTGCTCGCCGACGGGACGCCCGTCCACCATGAGCCGCTCGCGACCCGCTACACCGCGCCGCGGACCACCGTGCGTTCGCGGTGGTCCGGAACGGGGGTGCTGAAGCTGGCGCGGCCCGGGGAGGCATGGTCGGTGTGGCTGTTCTGGGAGCAGGGCTGGCAGTTCAGGAACTGGTACGTCAACCTGGAGGAGCCGCACCTCCGTTGGGCGGGCGGCGTCGATTCCGAGGATCACTTTCTGGACATCGCGGTCCGGCCCGACCGCAGCTGGCGCTGGCTGGACGAGGACGAGTTCGCCCAGGCCCAGGCGGCCGGGCTGATGGGCGCCGGGCAGGCGCGGCAGGTGCGGGCCGCCGGGCGTGACGCGGTCGAGTCGATCAAGGCGTGGGGGCCTCCGTACTCGGACGGCTGGGAGGACTGGCGGCCCGATCCCCGCTGGTCGGTCCCGGAGCTGCCCGCTGACTGGAATCGCACCCCGGCGCGCACGTCCGCATGACGACGCCGTGAGACCCTTGATGCGCCCCCGGGGTTCAAACGTAGGATCGTCCTCCGCAAGGCTGCGTCGCATCAACGATTGAGCACAGCACAGGAACTGACCGTAAGTCATCACGAGGGGGACGGAACCGTGCCGGATGTGTGCCCGGATCTCCCTCATCCTGTCAACGCCTCGCTCGGAATGGGTATGGGCTATATCGACCACCCAGGGGCGTTGCCGCCCCGGACACCGGGCGGGTCCGCCCGGCGGCCCGGGGATCCGCGGTGCGACCGCGATCGTCACCGCCCCCGGACGCGCACAGCGGCACCCGAGGCGCCAGGGCCTGTCTTCCGGATCAGGCCGGCAGTGACATCAGCGGCTACCGCCGCGGGGCGAGCAGGGTCCGGTGCGTGCGATCGCGAGGCGGAGGAGGGAGTCGTGGCGGGGCCATGGCGACTGACGACAACGCAGCTGGAGGCCCCCGCTGGGGGACTCTCCAGGCGAAGCTCTGGGGGAGAAGTTCTGGAGAAGCGCGTGCCAGGGCGCACGAGCCAGGCAAGATCCGGAAGACAGGCCCCAGCCTCGCACCACCGGCCCGGACGGACGGAATCCCACGCGTGACGGAGCATCCCACCTCCCACGAAGGCCGGCAGCCTGTCGCTGCCCGGCCGCAGGAGCGCACGCGGCCGCGACAGGAGGCCGCCGCCCATGCCCCTGTGCCGGCCACGGCCGGCGCTGTCCCGGCGCAGCCGCCCCCGCCCGCGGGCCCACCGCCGCAGGACCCCGTCGGGGTCGCGCGACGCGAGGGTGACCGGCTGCGCTTCGTCGGGGCCGCGACCCGCAGGATCGCCCGCGGCATAGACCTGGACGAGATCGTGCTCGGGCTGTGCCGGGCAACCGTGCCGACGTTCTCCGACGCGATCCTCGTCTATCTGCGCGATCCGCTGCCGGTCGGCGACGAGCGGCCGGTCGCTCCGTTCGTGCTGCGGCTGCGCCGCACCGACCGGCTGCGTTTAACCGACGAGGACACGGAGGGCTCGCTCCTGGGCGGCGCCGCCCAGGTGCCGGTGCTCACCACCCCGGCCGATCTGACGCCCGCGACCGAGCTGTGCGAGGTCGTGGCCGGCGGCGCGCTCGCCGAGGTGCTCCGTGGCGTTCGGCCGGTGTTCGGCGACTCGGCCGCCGCCCGCGCGGCGCTGCCCGAGCTGCTGGGCGCCGACCGGATCGTACCGACCGGGCACCGGGCCATCCTCGCTCCGCTGCGCGGCAGACGCCGGGTCATCGGCGCGGCGATCTTCCTGCGCCGGCCCGACCGGCCGGCCTTCGAGCCGAACGATCTGCTGGTCGCCGCACAGCTCGCGACGCACACCGCGCTCGGAATCGACAAGGCCGTCCTGTACGGCCGCGAGGCGTACATCGCGGACGAGTTGCAGCGCACGATGCTGCCCGAGGGACTGCCGCAGCCGACCGGTGTGCGGCTCGCCTCCCGCTATCTCCCCGCGGCCGAGACCGCACGGGTCGGCGGCGACTGGTACGACGCGATCCCGCTGCCCGGCAGCCGGGTCGCGCTGGTCGTCGGCGATGTCATGGGCCACTCCATGACGTCGGCCGCGATCATGGGCCAGCTGCGGACGACTGCGCAGACCCTCGCCGGTCTGGATCTGCCGCCGCAGGAGGTCCTGCACCATCTCGACGAGCAGGCGCAGCGCCTCGGCACCGACCGCATGGCGACCTGCATGTACGCCGTGTACGACCCGGTCTCGCACCGGATCACGATCGCCAACGCGGGCCATCCGCCGCCGATACTGCTGCATCTGGGCGGGCGGGCCGAAGTGCTGCGGGTGCCGCCCGGCGCGCCCATCGGCGTCGGCGGGGTGGACTTCGAGGCGGTCGAGCTGGACGCGCCCGCGGGAGCCACGCTGCTGCTGTACACCGACGGGCTCGTCGAATCGCGGCTGCGCGACGTGTGGACCGGGATCGAGCAACTGCGGGAGCGGCTGGCCGCGACCGCGCAGCTCACCGGCCCCGATCATTCACCGCCGCTGGAAGCGCTCTGCGACGACGTGCTGGACATGCTCGGCCCGGGCGACCGGGACGACGACATCGCGCTGCTCGCCGCCCGTTTCGACGGGATCGCACCGAGTGATGTCGCGTACTGGTTCCTGGAGCCGGAGGACGCGGCTCCGGGCCGGGCCCGCCGGCTGGCCCGGCGCGCCCTGGCCCGGTGGGACCTGGAGGAGCTGTCCGATTCGGTGGAGCTACTGGTCAGCGAGGTGGTGACCAACGCCGTCCGGTACGCGGAACGGCCGGTGACGCTGCGGCTGCTGCGCACCGACGTGCTGCGCTGCGAGGTCGGTGACGACTCTCCGCAGTTGCCGCGTCAGCGGCGGGCACGGGACACCGACGAGGGCGGGCGCGGGCTGTTCCTGGTGAACCGGCTGGCCAGACGGTGGGGAGCGACCCGGCTGTCGACCGGCAAGGTGGTCTGGTTCGAGCTGCCGACCCACCCGTAGCCCGTCCCGGGAGCCGCCCGTAACCCTCCGTGCCCCATCTGCACAACAGGGTGGGACTCAGACCGAAAGCGGCCCGGCGCGCGTACGCACGCCGGGCCTTCCTCACAACTGCCTGCCGATGGCAGGCCCTACGTCTTGGGCGGCCGGACGCCCGACGTCGTGCCGGACGTCGTGCCGTCCGTGGTGCCTGCGTCGGTGGTACCGCCGTCCGTGGTGCCACCGTCGGTCGTACCGCCGTCCGTGGTGCCACCGTCGGTCGTACCGCCGTCGGTGGTGCCACCGTTGGAGGTGCCCGTGGAGTCGCCCGGCCCGGTGGGAGTGCCCGTCGGGGTGTTGTCCGGCGTACGGGTCGGCTTGTCCGGGCCCTTCGTCTTCGTCGGCTTGTCGTCCGGGCCCTTCGTCTTCTCGGTCTCCGAAGGCGTCGACGTCGGCGTCGACGTGGGCTCCTCGACCACGGACTCCGCGACCTCCAGGTCGAACTCCTCGTCCGAGCCCCCGCCGAGGGCGCCGGTCGTGTACTGCTGCCAGATCTGGGCCGGGACGCCACCACCGTTGGCGCGGCCCTCGTTGACCGTGTCGGTCAGGGTGACCTGGTTGCCCTTGGGGTCCTCACCGAAGAGGCCGACGGCGGTGACGAGTTGGGGTGTGTAGCCCACGAACCAGGCCGAGCGGTTGTTCTCCGAGGTACCGGTCTTGCCGGCCGCGAAGTAGTCACCCCGCGCGTTCTGACCCGAGCCGCTCTTCACGACGCCGGTCATGGCCTGGGTCACGGTGTCCGCCGCCTCACGGCTGATCGCCTGCTCGCCGTCCGCCTCGTCCACGTCGACCGTGCGGGCCATGTGCTCGGCCTTGGCCACGATCGACGGCGTGACCTTCTTGCCGTGGTTGTCGAGGGTCGCGTACACCCCGGCCATGTCCCAGGGGGAGGCGCCCATCGTGCCCAGCGACATGGCGGGCCGCACCGGCCAGCCCTCGCCGTCCTTCATGCCGAGGTCCAGCGCGGTCTTCTTCACCTTGTCCGGGCCGACGTCCACGATCATCTGGGCGTAGACCGAGTTGATCGAGCTGTTCGTGGCCCGCTGGACGGTGACCTTGCCGTAGTCCCTGTCGTCCTCGTTCTCCGGCGCGAACGGGGTGTCGCTGCCCTCGACCGGCCGCTTGCTGGTGCCGTCGTAGACGGTGTTCAGACCGATCGGCTTGTCGTCCTGGGTCACCGACTCGTTCTCCAGGGCGGAGGCGAGCACGATGGGCTTGAAGGTGGAGGCGGGCTGGTAGTCGCGCCTGGTGGCGTTGGACAGCCAGTGCTCGGTCGCTCCGATGCCGCCGTACAGCGCGACGACCTTGCCGGTCTTCGGGTCGACGGAGGTCGCACCCGCCTGGACGGTCGCGTCGCGCTTGTCGCCCTTGCGGTCGAGCTTCTTCTCCAGCTGATCGTCGACGGCCTCGACGAGCGCCTTCTGGCGCTTCTTGTCGATGTTGAGCGTGATGGTCCAGCCGCCGGCCTTGATCTCTTCCTCGCTGATGCCGCGGCGCTCCAGCTCGGCGTTGGCCGCCTCGACGAGATAGCCGGTCTGGCCTCCCATGCCGGGGGCGGCCTTCGGGGGCTTGGGTACGGGGAACTTGAGGCCGGCGCGCTCCGCGGAGTCCAGCCAGTTCTCCTCGACCATGTTGTTCAGGACGTAGTTCCAGCGCTCGGTGACCAGCTTCTTGCCGGTCGGGGAGGCGACCGTCCAGTCGTACTGGCTCGGGGCCTGGAGCAGGGCGGCGAGGTACGCGCCCTCCGCGACGTTGAGCTTCTGTGCGTCCTTGCCGTAGTACGCCTGCGCCGCGGCCTGGATGCCGTAGGCGCCGCGCCCGTAGTAGCTGGTGTTGATGTAGCCCGCGAGGATCTCTTCCTTCTCGTTCTCGCGGTCCACCTTCAGGGAGATCACCAGCTCCTTGAGCTTGCGGGTGACCGTCTGGTCCTGGTTCAGGTAGTAGTTCTTGACGTACTGCTGGGTGATGGTCGAGCCACCCTGCTTGCCCTTACCGGTAAGGGTGTTGAGGACACCGCGGGCAGTGCCCTTGATGTCGACACCCGAGTCCTTGAAGAAGGTCTTGTTCTCGGCGGCGACGAACGTCATCTGAACCGGCTTCGGGATCTTCTCCAGGCCGACGATCTCGCGGTTGATCTCTCCGGTGCGGGCCAGGATGGTGCCGTCGCTGTACTTGTAGACGTTGCTCTGCATCGTCGCCTGGGCGTTGCCCTTCGGCACCGGCACGAGCAGATAGACCACGACGAACGCGCCCATCAGCAGCAGGCAGAGGGTGAAGAACGTGCCCAGCATCTTCTTCCAGGTGAAGAAGCGCCGTATGCCCCCGGCTTTCTTCGCCCGGCGCGCACCGCGCTGCCGGGCTCGTCGCGCTTCCGCTCGGCCCATCGATCCGTTGCTCCGCTCTCTGTACCGCGTTCCGCGTTCTGCGTGCCGCTTCTGCGTTGATCTTCGTCTCGTACGCCGGCGGTCGCCGCCAGATCAGCTCAGAAAGCTAACACCGCTCGTACAGACAAAGGACAACTGATCCGGCCTTTTCCGGACGTGAGAATCAGCACCTGTCTCTAGGGAACCGACTCACGAGAGGTGCGCAGGGTTGCCGAGTCAGATAATGTGTAATCACATTGCTAGCTCAGACGGCCGTCGCGCGCGGCCGGGGAAACGGGGGACGGAACATGCCTGCGACCAGCAGATCCCTTCACGAGGACACGCCCGAGATGCCCGAGCCGCGGGTCCGGGAGTTCGCCGCGCACAGCATCGGCGGCGGCCTCGCTCTCCTGCTCGGACTCATCGGCGTGGCGGCCGGCGTCGCGTTGGTCGTGACCGGCTCCACACAGAACTCGGACGCGGCGAAGGTGGCCCTGATCCTGGGCGGCATCGCCGTGGCGGTCGCGGCGCTCTTCGCGATGTCCGGGCTGAACATGGTGGCGCCGGGCGAGGCCCGGGTGGTCCAGCTCTTCGGCCGCTACCGCGGCACGATCCGCACGGACGGGCTGCGTTGGGTGAACCCGCTGACCTCGCGCGAGAAGATCTCGACCCGGGTACGCAACCACGAGACCGCGATCCTCAAGGTCAACGACGCGTACGGCAACCCGATCGAGCTGGCCGCCGTGGTGGTGTGGAAGGTCGAGGACACGGCACAGGCGCTGTTCGAGGTGGACGACTTCCTGGAGTTCGTGTCCACGCAGACCGAGGCGGCGGTCCGGCACATCGCGATCGAGTACCCCTACGACGCCCATGACGAGGACGGGCTGTCGCTGCGCGGCAACGCCGAGGAGATCACCGAGAAGCTCGCGGCCGAACTGCACGCGCGCGTGGAGGCCGCGGGCGTCCACATCATCGAGTCGCGCTTCACACATCTCGCCTACGCCCCGGAGATCGCCTCCGCGATGCTCCAGCGCCAGCAGGCGGGCGCGATGGTCGCCGCCCGCCGGCAGATCGTGGACGGTGCGGTCGGCATGGTGGAGGCCGCGCTGTCCCGGATCTCCGAGGAGGGCTTCGTGGAGCTGGACGACGAGCGCAAGGCGGCGATGGTGTCCAACCTGATGGTGGTGCTGTGCGGAGACCGCTCCGCCCAGCCGGTTCTCAACACGGGCACGCTCTACCAGTGACGCCCCCCGAGCGGAAGCAGGTACTGCTGCGGCTGGACCCGGCGGTGTACGAGGCGCTCGCCCGCTGGGCCTCCGACGAGCTGCGCAGCGCCAACGCGCAGATCGAGTTCCTGCTCCGACGGGCGTTGTCGGAGGCGGGACGACTCCCGGGGAGCGTCAAGCCGATCCCCCGGCGGGGGCGGCCACCGAAGGTCCCACCGGGCCAGGAGCCTCCGCCGGGTCGGGAGCTTCCACCTGGTCGGGAGCCTCCGGATCCCGCCGTTCCGAACCGTGACAATCGGCCCTGACCTGCACGGACAGCCGCCCGAGAGCTGACTCTGCACAGTACGTATACACACGATGTATACGCACTGTGTAGAGTCCTCGTCATGTCAATCGGTCACACGCTCCTCGGGCTCTTGGAGTCCGGACCCCGCCACGGTTACGACCTGAAGCGCACCTTCGACGAGAAGTTCGGCCACGACCGGCCGCTGCACTACGGACAGGTCTATTCGACGATGTCGCGGCTGCTGAAGAACGGCCTCGTCGAGGTCGACGGGATCGAGGCCGGCGGCGGCCCCGAGCGCAAGCGGTACGCGATCACCGAAGCCGGCATCACCGATGTCGCCCAGTGGCTCGCCACGCCCGAGAAGCCGGAGCCGTACCTCCAGTCGACCCTCTACACCAAGGTCGTCCTCTCGCTGCTCACCGGACGCAGCGCAGCCGAACTGCTCGACACACAGCGCTCGGAGCATCTGCGGCTGATGCGCATCCTCACCGACCGCAAGCGCCGCGGCGACCTCGCCGACCAGCTCATCTGCGACCACGCGCTCTTCCACCTGGAGGCCGACCTGCGCTGGCTGGAGCTGGCCGCCGCCCGCCTCGACCAGCTCGCCAAGGCGGTGACCGCATGACCCCCGCCGGCTCCCTGCTCGTCGCGGACAACCTCCGCAAGGCGTACGGGCCCACCAACGCGCTGGACGGCGCCGAGTTCTCCATCCACCCCGGCGAGGTCGTCGCCGTCATGGGCCCCTCCGGCTCCGGCAAGTCGACGCTCCTGCACTGCCTCGCCGGGATCGTCACCCCCGACTCGGGCACCATCACCTACGACGGCCGTGAGCTGTCGGCGATGAACGACGCGGAGCGCAGCGCGCTGCGCCGCAGCGAGTTCGGGTTCGTCTTCCAGTTCGGTCAGCTCGTGCCCGAGCTGACCTGCGTCGAGAACGTCGCGCTGCCGCTGCGGCTGAACGGCGCCAGGCGCAAGGAGGCCGAGCGCGCCGCCCTGCAGTGGATGGAGCGCCTGGAGGTCGACGACCTCGCCGCCAAGCGCCCCGGTGAGGTCTCCGGCGGCCAGGGCCAGCGGGTCGCCGTGGCCCGTTCCCTGGTCACCGGCCCGCGGGTGCTGTTCGCCGACGAGCCGACCGGGGCGCTCGACTCCCTCAACGGCGAGCGGGTGATGGAGCTGCTCACGGAGGCCGCCCGGTCCACGAACGCCGCCGTCGTCCTTGTCACGCACGAGGCTCGGGTGGCCGCGTACTCGGACCGCGAGATCGTCGTACGCGACGGCAGGTCCCGGGACATGGAGCGCGCCGTATGACCGCCCGCGTCTGGGCGCGCGATCTGCTCATGGGCGCCAGGTTCGCGGTGAGCGGCGGCCGCGAGGGCTGGACCCGCACTCTGCTCACCGGCGTCGGCGTCGGTCTGGGCGTGGCGCTGCTGCTGGTCACGACCGCGATCCCGAGCGCGCTGGGCGGACGCGACGCGCGCGGCAGCGCCCGCAGTGAGCACACCGCGCCGACCGCCGAGAAGGCCGGGCACGACACGCTGCTCATCGCCGAGGTCGACACCCGCTACCGCGGCGAGGACATCTACGGCAGGCTGCTCAGGCCGGAGGGCCCGGACGCCCCGGTTCCGCCCGGTCTGCGGTCCTTCCCGGCAGCGGGCGAGATGGCCGTGTCGCCCGCGCTCGACAAGCTGCTCAAGTCCGCGGACGGCAAGCTCCTGCGCGAGCGGCTGGACGGGAAGGTCACCGCGATCATCGGCGACGCGGGTCTGGTCGGGCCCACCGAACTCGCGTACTACGCGGGCAGCGACACCCTGAAGCCGCTCGACGGAAAGGTCCCTCGGGTCACCGGCTTCGACAACTCCGCCGAGCAGGAGCCCCTGGACCCCGTACTCCTTCTCCTGATCACCTTGGTGTTCGTCGCCCTGCTGACGCCCGTCGCCGTCTTCATCGCGGCCGCCGTGCGCTTCGGCGGCGAGCGCCGCGACCGCCGCCTGGCCGCGCTGCGCCTGATCGGCGCCGACGGCCGGATGGCGCGCCGGGTCGCGGCGGGAGAGGCGCTCGCCGGTTCCCTGGCCGGTCTGCTCCTCGGCACCGGGTTCTTCTTCGCGGTACGCCAGTCGGCGGCCGGAGTCGACCTGTACCGGCTGAGCGTCTTCCCCGGCGACCTCGACCCCACTCCGTGGCTCGCGGCGCTCGTCGGGCTCGCCGTGCCGGCCGCTGCCGTGGCGGTGACACTGTTCGCGCTGCGCAGTGTCGTGATCGAGCCGCTCGGAGTGGTCCGTACGGCCAAGCCCGCCCGCCGGCGCATCTGGTGGCGGCTGCTGCTGCCGCTGGCCGGACTCGCCCTGCTCTACCCGATGATCGGGCAGGGCAACGACAACGGGTACTTCAACCAGGCACAGGTCATCGGCGGTGTCGTCCTGCTGCTGATCGGGATCACGGCGATGCTGCCCTGGCTCGTCGAGACGGTCGTGGCCCGGCTCGGCGGTGGCGGAGTCTCCTGGCAACTGGCTGTCCGGCGGCTCCAGATGAGCAGCGGAAACGCTGCGCGGCTGGTCAACGGCATCGCCGTCGCGGTGGCCGGCGCGATCGCGCTGCAGATGATGTTCTCCGGACTCGACGGCGCGTACACCAGGGACACCGGTCAGGACCCCTCACGCGCCGCGATCTCCGCGCTGGTTCCGCAGGGCAGCGAGGCCGCCACCCGGATCACGGCCGTCGCCCGGCAGATCGAACAGGCCGACGGAGTTTCCAAGGCCATCGCGCTGTCCAGCGTCTCGATCGCCGCCACACCCGACTCGGAGCGGACGGCCAGCCTCACGATCGGTACCTGTGCCGCACTGCGTGAACTGGCGCAGCTGCCCTCCTGCAAGGACGGCGACACCTTCGTCCTGCACGGCGGATACGACGACTCCGGAACGCAGTCGGTGGCGAAGCCCGGCCACAAGCTCTACGCGGGGAACGTGTACGGCGACGAAGACGCGCCCCCGCCCGTCGCCTGGACGCTGCCCAGCACCGCCATGCAGGTCGCGAGCCGTGAGGACCCGACCGGCGTCAGGCAGAGCGGCGTCCTCGCGACGCCCGGCGCGGCGCCCGGGAACTTCGGCGAGACGCGGTTCGCCACCATCTACATCCAGCTGGATCCGAAGGTGCCGGACGCGATCGAGCACGCCCGGACGGCGATCCTGAAGGCCGACCCGTTGCTGACGACGATGCATCTCCAGGACACCGCGCAGTCCAACCGCTTCGCGTCGATCCGCACCGGGCTGTTCGTCGGGGCGACCTGCGTACTGCTGCTGATCGGGGCGAGCCTGCTGGTCTCCCAGCTGGAGCAGCTGCGCGAGCGCAGGAAGCTGCTGTCCGCGCTCGTCGCCTTCGGCACCCGGCGCTCGACTCTGAGCATGTCGGTGCTGTGGCAGACCGCGGTGCCGATCGCGCTCGGGCTGCTGCTCGCCACCGCGGTGGGTCTGGCCCTCGGCACCGTGCTGCTCCAGATGGCGGGCGCCCAGGTGTCCGTCGACTGGCTCTCGGTGCTCTCGATGTCCGGCGTCGGCGCCGGTGTCGTTCTCCTCGTGACCTTGCTCAGCCTGCCGCCGCTGTGGCGGCTGATGCGGCCCGAGGGTCTGCGCACGGAGTGAGTCAGCCGGTTACCACCCGCACCGGGAGGTCCGCCAGGGCCTCCCGGAGTGCGTCGGCGAACTCCTCGAACTCGCCCTGGCGGGCCGCCCCGGCGCGCATCGCCAGGGCGATGCGGCGTGTGGGCGCCGGGTCCGCGAAGTAGCCGGTCACGAGGGCCGGGTTGCGTCCGGTCTCGACGTGCACCGCCGTGCGTGGAAGCAGCGTCACGCCGAGGCCGCCCGCGACCAGCTGGACCAGGGTGGACAGACCGGCCGCGGTCGTGGTGACCGGGGCCCCCTCCGTGCGACCCGCCTCCCGGCAGACGTCGAGGGCCTGGTCACGCAGGCAGTGCCCCTCGTCGAGGAGCAGCAGCGGAAGCTCCTTCAGCGCGTCGCGCGGGATGTCGTGGCGCCCGCCGAGCCAGTGCTCGCCGTGCGTCACGAGCACGAAGTCCTCGTCGAAGAGCGGGAGTTCGGTCACTCCGGGCACACCGAGCGGGACGGCGAGCAGCAGCAGGTCGAGCCGGCCCGCCGAGAGTCCCTCCAGCAGGGACGAGGTCTGCTCCTCGTGCACCTGGAGGTCCAGCTCCGGATAGCGCTCGTGGACCAGCCGGAGCACGGTGGGCAGCAGATACGGCGCCACGGTCGGGATCACGCCGAGCCGGAGCACTCCGGTGAAGGGCGCCCGGACCGCCTCGGCCTCCTCCAGCAGCTCGCCGACCGCGACGAGGACCGCCTTCGCCCGGACCGCGAGTCGCTCCCCCGCGGGCGACAGCAGCACCTTCCGGGTCGTACGCTCCAGCAGCTGGACACCCAGTGCCTCCTCCAGCGCCGACACGGCGCCGGAGAGCGCGGGCTGACTCATCCCGATAGCGGCAGCAGCGTCCCGGAAGTGCAGATGCTCGGCCACGGCAGCGAAGGCACGCAGCTGCGCCAGACTGGGCTGCTTGCCCCGGTTCACCGTATTCGTTCCAGCAGTCATCGCCGCCACTGATAAGCACCTCCGATCACGATGACCCACTCTAGCTATTTCCGTGATCAATGCACTCTGTGCCAGTCTGAGGGTCCGTCCAACCCCGGAAGCCCTCACAAGGGGTACTTCCCATCTGCAAGGAGAGCGCGTGCTCACTGTTGGTGACCAGTTCCCCACGTTCGAACTGACCGCCTGCGTCTCGCTGGAGAGCGGCAAGGAATTCGAGCAGATCACCCACAAGTCCTACGAGGGCAAGTGGAAGGTCGTCTTCGCGTGGCCCAAGGACTTCACCTTCGTCTGCCCCACCGAGATCGCCGCGTTCGGCAAGCTGAACGAGGAGTTCGCCGACCGCGACGCCCAGATCCTCGGCTTCTCCGGCGACTCCGAGTTCGTCCACCACGCCTGGCGCAAGGACCACGCCGACCTGCGTGACCTGCCCTTCCCGATGATGGCCGACTCCAAGCACGAGCTGATGCGCGACCTCGGCATCGAGGGCGAGGACGGCTTCGCGCAGCGCGCCGTCTTCATCGTCGACCCGAACAACGAGATCCAGTTCACGATGGTGACCGCCGGCTCCGTCGGCCGTAACCCCAAGGAGGTCCTGCGGGTCCTCGACGCCCTGCAGACCGACGAGCTCTGCCCGTGCAACTGGACCAAGGGCGAGAACACCCTCGACCCGGTCAAGCTGCTGGCCGGTGAGTGAGCATGGCCCTCGATGAGCTGAAGTCCGCGCTGCCGGACTACGCCAAGGACCTGAAGCTGAACCTCGGTTCGGTGATCGGCAACAGCGAGCTGCCGCAGCAGCAGTTGTGGGGCACGGTTCTGGCCTGTGCGATCGCCTCGCGCTCGCCGATCGTGCTGCGCGAGCTGGAGCCGGAGGCCAAGGCCAACCTCTCCGCCGAGGCGTACACGGCCGCCAAGTCGGCCGCCGCGATCATGGCGATGAACAACGTCTTCTACCGGACGCGGCACCTGCTGTCGGACCCCGAGTACGGGACGCTGCGCGCCGGTCTGCGGATGAACGTCATCGGCAACCCGGGCGTCGAGAAGACGGACTTCGAGCTGTGGTCGCTCGCCGTCTCCGCGATCAACGGCTGTGGCCAGTGCCTGGACTCGCACGAGCAGGTGCTGCGCAAGGCGGGCGTCGACCGTGACGTCGTCCAGGAGGCCTTCAAGATCGCTTCGGTGATCCAGGCGGTCGGTACGACGCTGGAAGCGGAAGCCGTCATGGCGGGCTGACCTGCAGAGTCGTGACAGGGGCGCCCCGCCCGGCCGTGTGCCGGGCGGGGCGCCGCCGTCGTACTGGACGTCACGGAGCCAGGAGCTGCCCGGCCGCCACCACCGAGGCCACCGTCCCGCCGGCCACCACCGCCGAGGCCGCGAACAGCGGAATCCGCACGGTCCACATGCGCAGGGTCGACGAGCGGGAGACCCGGTCCAGCAGCACGTCCCGGCCGCGCAGCACGATCAGGCCGACGCCGGTGAGCGTCAGCGCCATGCCGAGGCCGAACGCCGCGACCATCGCCAGTGCGATGCCGACCTTGCCGGTCAGCAGCCCGGTGAGCAGGACGAGGAACGCGGACGGCGAGGGCAGCAGTCCGCCCGATGCGCCCAGGAGCACGAGGCCGCGCCAGGTGAGCAAGGACGGGGCATCCGGGATGTGGTGGCTGTGCCCGTGATCGTGGTCGTGTCCATGCCCATGCCCGTGGTCGCACCCGTGCCCGTGATCATGGTGGTGCCTGCGGTGGCGCAGATGCCTCCGCAGCAGGCTCACGCCCATCCCCGCCACCACCAGCGCCGCGATCAACTGGAGCCACCGCGTCAGCGCCACGATGTCCGGCGTGCTGTTCGCCGCCAGCCACCAGCCGACCGCCAGGGCCGCGACCGAGAGCGTATGCATCACGGCGACGATCCCGCCCAGCCACACCGCATCACGCGGCCGGCCCCGGCCACCCACCAGATATCCGGCGGCCAGCGACTTGCCGTGCCCGGGTGCGCAGGCGTGGAGCGCGCCCACGGCAGCGGACACCAGGAGCGCCGGCGGGAGGGCGCCCCCCTGGTCCAGGAGCGACGTCAGATCCGTGGTCCAGGACCAGCCGGAGGAGACCGGGTCGCCCCCGGCAGCCGCCGATGTAAGGGCGAGCGTGCGCGTCGGCTCCTTCGCCGTGTGCAGCCCGCCTCCGCCCGTGTCCGTCACCGACACCGTGCGGTAGGCCGGATTGATGTCCGTCAGCGCGGTCACCGTCAACTCGATCCGGTCCACCGGACGCGGGCAGACGAAGTGGAGCTTCAGCCCGTCCGCCCCGTCGATGCGACAGGGGCGGCCGTCCTGGCGTACCGCGATGTGCGAGCGCAGATAGCCCGTCTCGTCGCCGCCGGACTCCTTCTTCAGTACGGCGACGTCGTCCTGCTGCGCGGACCAGGTCGCGTCGACCGCGGCGCCGGCCGCCTCGACCTTGACGACGGGCGGGGTGCCGAAGGGGTGCGCCTGCGCCGTCCCCGCGCTGCCGAGGAGCAGCGCGGGGACGGCGGCCAGCAGCAGCAGCACCCCGGTGCGGAGTGATCGCACGGTGGTGCTTCCCCTCAGCCGCGGCGTGCGGCGAGCGCGTGGACGGTGCCGTCGTCCGTGAGGGCGAAGACCCGGTCACCGCTCACGGAGAGGGCCGAGGCCACTCCCGCGCCGAGGTTGTACGAGGCGACCCGCGTGCCACTCGCCCGGTCCAGGACGAGGAGCCGTCCGTCCCAGGTCCCCACGTACACATGGGACTTCGTGACCAGCGGGTGCATCGTCGGCGAACCGGCGCCCGCCGAACAGCCCATGGCGACCCGCCACTTGTCGTCCAGCGGGCTCTCCCCCACCAGATAGCCGGACCTGGACTCCCACACCGGCTTCGACGGATCGGCCGCGCTCGCGTCGTAGGCGCGTACGACACCGTCGCGACCCGCGACATAGGCGGTGTCGCCCCACACGGCCGGGCTGGTGAGCGGGGCGGGCCCCGGCTCGCAGGTGCTGCCGCCGCCCAGCTTGGACTCCCAGGTCACCGCACCCGTCTTCGGGTCGTGGCCGCGGGTGCCGTACGCCGTGAACGTCACCAGCTTCGCCTCGCCGCCCGAGGCGCCCGGGGCCTTCGGGTCGGTCAGCACGGGCGACGAGTGGCTGTCGATGCCGCCCGCCGTGTCCTTCACCCACAGCTGCTTGCACGCCGCGAGGTCCATCGCGATGACGGAGTTGCTCGACATGGAGTGCAGATAGGCGGTGTTGGAGCCGGGCTCGCGGATGGCCGTGCTGTGGGCCTGCCCCCAGGAGAACGCGGCCCCGAATCCGCCGGGCAGCAGCCCGCCGGTCGCGGCGTCCCGGCAGCGGATCATGTTCGCGTCCTGGTAGACGGCGACCGTGCGGTCCTGGCCGGTGAGGCCGAAGACGCTGACCGGTCCGCCCGCGCGGCCGTATCGGCGCACGGTGTCCCCGTGGGCCTCCTCGCGGTCGATCGACTGCCAGACGATACGGCCGTTCGCCGCGTCCAGTGCGTAGATCCGTCCGACACCGGTCGTCAGATAGACCCTGCCGCCGTGGAGCGTCGGCGCCGACTCGGCGTCGCCGTCCAGGTACGTACGCCAGATCTCACGGCCGGATGCGATGTCGTAGCCGATCATCATGCTGTACGGGGAGTCGAAGGCGCGGGACGAGACGATCAGCCTGCCGTCCGCGATCACCGAGCCGTTCAGGTTGAACTGCTCACCGGTCTGCCGGGTCCACTTGAGGTCGAGCTCGGCGCCCGGCTCGGCGCCGCTCGCGGACCGCCCCGCCTCGTCGCCGCCCTGCCGCAGCCAGTCCTGGCCGGTCCTCGGCTCGGCGAGCTCGCTGTCCCGTACGACCTCGAAGGCGTTCTTGACCACGGGGAACTGCTCGCCCCGGGTGTCGTACGCGATCGATTCGGCGGTGTACGTGCCGGGCCGCAGCCCGCTCAGCCGGGCGCTCGCCCGGGTCCATGCGCCGCGTGCGTCCGGGCAGGGCTCGGGCCTGCCGCCGGGCGGGGTGTAGCAGTTCTCGATGCCGGGCCGCGCGGCTGCCCGGCCGAAGCGCACCGTGGTCCGCTCCACCACGTGGCCGCGCTCGTCGCGCACGGTCAGCGACGACTTCGCGGGCGTACGGCCGTCGTCCTCCGCGTACACCTCGACGGGCACTCCGGCCTTGGCGCCGTGCACACTGCCCTGCGCGGGGCTGACCAGCGCGGAGTCGTCGTCGATGTCGAACTGCCGGTGGATGCCGGTCACATGGCCGGTGTCCTCGTTGCGGCGGGTGCGGGGATCGTCCGTGATGCCGCTGAAGTCGAGGACCTTGTAGTCGGGGTGGGCGCCGTCGATGCCGTACGTGCCCTGGTTGTTGATCTCGACGGACCGCTTGAAGGCGCCGCGCCGGAACTCGGCCTGCTGGTTGTGACCCGCGGCGACCATCCGGACGTCGTACTTGGCGAGCTCGTCGATCGTGGGCTGCATGCCCGCACCCGGGCCCCACTGGGTGAACAGCGAGCGGTGCGCGAAGACGAAGACCTGCTTGCCGACCGCGTTGCGGGCGAGGTCCTCGCGGAGCCACTCCAGCTGCGGCTTCAGCCCGCTCGCGTCGTAGTTGTCCTCGAGGACGACGATGTGGCGGCCGTTCCGGTCGAAGCTGTACCACTCGGGCGCGAGGTTGCGGCGGTAGTACTCCATGCTGCCGGCGTAGCCCTGGGACGTGGCCGTGCCGCCGAAGTCGTGGTTGCCCATCACCGGGTAGAAGGGGTGGCCGAGCCGCCCTTCCTCCAGGCCCTTGCTGAACAGGTCGTACGCACCCTGCCGGCGCGGCTCGGCCGCGTAGTCCGTGACGGTGAGGTCGCCGGTCGCGATCTGCATCGTCACGCCGTCGGCCTCGGACATCGCCTGGACCTGGCCTGTCCACTGGGGCAGGGCGCGGCGGGCCTCGTCGTCGGTGCGGTTGCCGACCTCGGTGTCGGAGTTCATGACCCACTTCTCAGTGGGGTTCGAGGCGTTGCGGTCGGGTACGAGCGCGAAGTCGACGCCCGTTCCGCCGGTCTCGGGGACCTTGTGGAAGAACTGCGGGATGTAGTCCTTGCGCAGCGCGGGCGTGTAGCCGTCGGGCGAGACAACGCTGACGAGGTCGGTCTCGCGCCGCTTCGGGTCGATCCGGAGGCTGTACGAGCCGTCCGCGCCGGTCGTGGTCCAGGCGGCGCCGTCGGTGACGTCGATGCCGGGCATGACCGGCTCGCCCTTGTCCCGCTTGCCGTTTCCGTTGGCGTCCTTGAAGACGGTTCCCTCGACGGCGACGGTCGCCGCATCGGTGTCCTCGGCGAAGGCCGCCTGAGGCGCGAGGAACGACAGGGCGATGGCACCGGCTGTCGCGAGCCGGAAGCGCCGCGAGGCGCGCAGCCCGCGTACCAGGGACGGAAGCCGCCACGCGGCGAGCAGCAGTACGACACCTGCCGCCGTGACGAGTGCGACGGTCAGCCAGGGGAACACGGGCAGCGCGTGGGCGCCCTCGGCGTCGACGAGCGGGGTGGCCGCGGAGGCGTCGACCGCGGTGCCGTCGAACTCGACGACGACCTGGGTCAGTCCGCCCTTCTCCAGCAGCGGGCTCAGGTCGAGCGCGTCGACGTGGCAGCTCCACGCCAGCTCGATGACGACTCCGCCGGGCACGCCGCCGTTGTCGCCGGGCACTCCGGAGCCGGTGGCCGGGCAGCCGGCCGGGAGCAGCCCGGCAGCCCAGCCGCCGGCCTGTGCCGGGGACACCACGTCGCTGTGCACGACGAGACGGCCGCTGGTGACGTTGTCACCGGTCGCGACCACGAGTTCCGCGTGCTCGCGCGAGACATGCGCGACCGCGGGCTGGGCGCCGACGCCCAGTACGAGGAACAGCAGCGCGAGACCGAGCCCGACTGCTGTGCGTATGTGTTTCATAAAGGCGGACGCTAGGCATCCGCTGTTCGGTTTCCGGTCAGTAGTGAACGTCTTTCATCAAGCTGTCCGGAAGTGTTCAGGATCCTGCTTGCGTCTGTTCCCTCACGCGGGGCGCTTGAGCCGGGCCATCAGCTGCCTCGTGTCCTCGACGACGTGGTCCTTGAGCGACATCAGCTCGTCGACGTCGGGCGCCGGCGCCTCGGCCTCGTCCTCTCCGGTGTACGAGAACACGGCGGAGACACCGACCCGGATCACGGCCTGTCCGTCGAGCACGGCCAGGTCCATCAACGGGTACCCCTCGGTGGGGATCACCAGATACGCACGCTCGCCGAGGCCGTCGGCCGGCTGGACCTCGCGGGGATCGCCGTCGGGCGCATACGGGCGGCGCATCGCCTCGAATTCCTCCCCCGGATCGGTCTTGTTGTGCAGCACGTACGAGACCGTGACCTGGTACTCCTGGTTCTGGCCCGTTCCGGTGAGCTGGAAGCTGCAGTGCGCGCGGTCGAGCGCCACGTGCTCGTCGACCGACGCGATGGCTTCCGTCCTCGCGCCGAGCGCCCCGCCGAGGGACGTGAACTCCGCGTCCAGGCACAGATTCCGGCTGACCCGGTAGCCCTGGAGGTCGGGGCCGAGACGCTCGTACACGTACAACCCGCCCGCCCACAGCGCCGATGCGACGACCGCGCCGCCGAGCGCCCACAACCAGGCGCGCCGGGGCCGCGGGGGCTTGGGGGGCTTCGGCGCGTCGTCACCGCCCACGAGGACATCGGCCGCCGCGGCACCGCCGACGGAGACGCCGCCCGCGGTGAAGTCGCCTGCGGAAGCGCCGCCCGCGGTGAAGTCGCCTGCCGCGGCCTCGCCCGCCCGCGGTGCGGGAACTTCGGCACCGCCCACCAGCTCCGGCTCCGAGATCACTGCTGTCGCTCCCCCGGCGCCGGCGTCGGCGCCACCTCGTACGCCGTCGCGCCGTGCGGCGCGGGCCCGATCCGGACAGCCCGTTCCTGCCCGTAGGCCCGCAGATAGCCGACGACCGTGTTGGTCACCGCCACCAGCGGCACCGCGACCACCGCTCCGCCGATGCCGGCGGTCAGACCGCCCGCGGCGACCGCCAGGACGACGGCGAGCGGATGCACCCGGACCGCGCGGCCCAGGATGAACGGCTGCAGCACATGGCCCTCTATCTGCTGCACCGCGAGGACCACGAGCAGCACCATCAGCGCGGTGAACACGCCCTGGGTGACCAGCGCGACGACGACCGCGAGCGCACCCGAGACGACCGCACCGACCAGCGGAATGAAGGAGAAGAGGAAGATGAAGACGGCGAGCGGCACGGCCAGCGGGACGTCGAGGAAGTAGATGCCGAGACCGATGAAGATCGCGTCGATGAGGGCCACCACCACCGTGCCCCGTACATAGGCGGTCAGCGTCCGCCACGCGCGCGGACCCGCGCCGGCCACCCCGGGCCTCGCCTGGGCGGGCACCAGCTTCAGCGTCCACTGCCAGATCCGCTTCCCGTCGTACAGCAGGAAGAGGGTCGAGAACATCGCCAGCAGTATCCCGGTGAGGATCTCGACCATGACGGTCACGCCCTGCAGTCCGGCCGAGGTGATCTCCTCGGTGTTGGTGCCGATCGTGTCGCTGAGGTTCTTGGCGATGTCGTTGATCTGCTGCTCGGTGACATGGAACGGGCTGTCCAGGAGCCAGCGTTTGAGCTCCTCGATACCGTCCTTGACCCGGTCGGCGAGATTGTCCAGATTGTCCAGGACCTGCCACACCACGAACCAGCCGACGAGGCCCATGACGACGAAGCCCAGGATCGCGGTGACGGCGGTGGCGAGCCCGCGCGGCAGGCCGATCTTCCTCAGCCGGGTCACCGTGGGCTGGAGCAGGGCGGTGATCAGCAGGGCGGCGACGAAGGCGAGGACGACCAGCTGGACCGCGCTGATCGCCTTCATCAGCACCCAGAGCGCGCCGGCGAGGACGAGCAGCCGCCAGCCGGCCTCGGCCGCGACCCGCATCCCCCACGGGATCGCGGCGACCGGATCGGGTCTGGCGCCGACAGCGGGGGCGTACGTGGGCGGCGGCGGGACCTTGTCGGGTGCGGAACCGGTCGGCGGTTCGTCGTCGGCAGCACTCGCGGCCTCGGCCCGGCGCTCCTCCAACCGTGCTCCCATCCGGGTCAGTCCGGCCCCCAGCCGGTCCAGCCACCCTGGCGCTTTCGACATGTCGCTTCCCTCTCCCCCCGGGTCCGCCCCGACCGTACACGCACGAAGCCCCTCACCGTAGGACGGCAAGGGGCTCCGCGAAGTTGAGCGCCAGGCGGGGGCCTGGTACCGGTGGGGCCTAGTACCAGTGGTTGGCCTGCCAGAACGACCAGGCACCGCAGGGGCTGCCGTAGCGTTCGTTCATGTAGTTGAGGCCCCACTTGATCTGGGTGGCCGGGTTGGTCTGCCAGTCGGCGCCCGCCGACGACATCTTGGAACCCGGAAGCGCCTGGACCAGACCGTACGCGCCGGAGGAGGGGTTCGAGGCCCGGTAGTTCCAGCTGGACTCGTGGTCCACGATGTTGCTGAAGCACTGGAACTGGTCGCCAGGGATCATCTGGCGGGCCATCGCCTGGACCTCGGAGACGCTGTACGACGACTGGGTCGCGAAGGTGGAGGCGTCACGGACGGCGGAGCGGCTGGCCCGCTCCTCCTCCGCCTTGGCCTCGGCCTCGCGCTCGGCCTTCTCCTCGGCGGCTTCCTTCTTCGCCTTGGCGTCCTTGGCGGCCTGGACACGGGCCGCCTCTTCGGCGGACTTCCGCGCCGCGGCGTCGGCAGCGGCGGCCTGCGCCTCGGCCTGCTGGGTCAGGGACGAGACCTGAACCTGGGCCTGCTGGCCTACCGGGATGTCTGCGAGGAGCGTCGCGTCGGAAGCGGTCGTCTCCAGGTTGTCGTTCGTGGCGGGGGTGTTGCCCGAGGCAACACCGACGACAGCGCCGACAGTGGTGACCGCAGTGGCAGACGCCACGGCGAATCCCCGGACCGAGATCCGGCTCACACGGTTTCCTTCCAGCATCGCCCGCACAGGTGACCTCGCGGACGCAATCGTGCCCCTGGCACTGGCACTCCCTCTTGTCTAGGTCACGGGAGGCACGGGCCCGGTGGGCAACTCCCCTGCGGGGAGTGCCGCGTGGTGCTCGGGCGGCATACGGCGGCAAGTGTGGAGTTGTGTGGTGCAACACCCCTGAGGGTGCAGGTGTGCCGTATGCGGGGCCTGACGGAAACCAGACTCTGCCGGAAGCCGGCACCGCAAGGCAATTCATCGTTGCGTGTGAAAGCTCACACCTCGTTTGTCCCAGGAGTTTTGCGGAAAGGGCCGCGCAGCATGACGCCGCCCGGCTAAGCTCCTGCGCTTCGCCGGGCGGCGCCAACTCTCATACCGGGCCTGGGATGTCAGATGGGTCCATCCTCCAGCATTTCGGTCACCAGTGCGGCGATCTGCGAACGCTCGGAGCGGGTGAGCGTGACATGCGCGAAGAGCGGATGCCCCTTCAGCTTCTCCACGACGGCGACGACTCCGTCGTACCGACCCACGCGCAGATTATCCCTTTGCGCCACATCGTGGGTCAGAACGACCCTGGAGTTTGCCCCGATTCGGGACAGAACGGTCAGGAGAACGTTCCTCTCCAGGGACTGGGCCTCGTCCACGATGACGAACGCGTCATGCAGCGAACGACCGCGGATATGGGTGAGCGGCAGCACTTCGAGCATGCCTCGACCGAGCACCTCCTCGATGACCTCACGGCCGGCCACCGCGGAGAGCGTGTCGAAGACCGCCTGCGCCCAGGGGCTCATCTTCTCGGCCTCGGTGCCCGGCAGATAGCCGAGCTCCTGCCCGCCCACGGCGTACAGCGGCCGGAAGACCATCACCTTCTGGTGCTGGCGGCGCTCCAGGACCGCCTCCAGGCCGGCACAGAGCGCCAGCGCCGACTTGCCGGTGCCGGCCCTGCCGCCCATCGAGACGATGCCGACGTCCGGGTCGAGGAGCAGATCGAGGGCGATGCGCTGCTCGGCGCTGCGGCCGCGGATCCCGAAGGCCTCGCGGTCACCACGGACAAGCCGGACATTCCCCTCGGCGGTGACCCGGCCGAGCGCCTTGCCGCGCTCGGACTGGAGGACGAGCCCGGTATGGACGGGCATGTCGGCGGCCTCCGGCACGTACAGGTTCTCCTCTTCATAGAGGATGTCCACCTGATCGGCAGAAAGGGCCAGTTCCGACATTCCGGTCCATCCGGAGTCCGTGATGGCGAGCTCCGCGCGGTACTCCTCGGCGAGAAGACCGACGGAGGAGGCCTTGATGCGCAGCGGCAGATCCTTGGAGACGACGGTGACGTCGTACCCCTCCGCCTGGAGGTTGCGTGCCACCGCCAGGATCCGCGAGTCGTTGTCACCCAGCCGGTAGCCGGCGGGAAGCACGCCGGGGTCCGAGTGATTGAGCTCGACGCGCAGCGTGCCGCCGAGGTCGCCCATCGGGATGGGGGCGTCCAGACGGCCGTTCCGGACGCGGTAGTCGTCCAGCAGGCGCAGCGCCTGCCGGGCGAAGTAACCGAGCTCCGGATGGTGCCTCTTGGCCTCCAGCTCCGTGACCACGACGATCGGGAGCACGACTTCGTGCTCGTCGAAGCGGGAAACGGCGTGCGGGTCGGCCAGCAGGACGCTGGTGTCGAGAACGTAGGTGCGCCTGTCGGGCATGCGGCGCTTTGTGCTGTTCACCACGGAAGGACGTACCCCCTCGGCTGAGATCGGGGTGCGACGGCGTCGCGGGCGGTAGGACCGGTATCCGGCCACGATGCACGGGCCGGGCACCGGCCCTCCGTTCCTTCCGTGCTGAGCGCACGGTCGTCCTGGCGCAAAGGGCCTCCCGGGCGAGCGGCTCGGTGCCACTCGCTATATAGAACGGCATCCGGCTCAGTGTCCGGATGTCGACCTGTCAGGGATATTCCCTCGAACACGCGCAGCCATGCCAGGGCATATGACGACGCGTCGATGAACAGGCGATGACCATGACCGGGAGCTTCCCGATGGGCCCCGCGGCGCGCCGGCCCGGCGGCCGCGCCAAGTCCCCCGGCCCCTGTGGGCACACGGCGCGATTCCGCCGTCGGTACGGATCCGGCGACGCGGGCGTCTGCGGCGGGCCCACGCGGCGGAGCACCGGCGGGGGCGAGGCACACCCCGGCCGGTGGGGGCCGCGCGCGGAGGGCCGGGCCTGTCCGGTGGATCAGGCCCTAGGTCACACGAGTGGCGGGGTACGGGGGCGGTCGTCCCCGTCAGGAGCCGTAGCGGCGGTGGCGGGCCGCGTAGTCGCGGAGCGCGCGGAGGAAGTCGACCTTGCGGAAGGCCGGCCAGAAGACTTCGCAGAAGTAGTACTCGGAGTGGGCGCTCTGCCAGAGCATGAAGCCCGAGAGCCGCTGCTCGCCACTCGTACGGATCACCAGGTCCGGGTCCGGCTGTCCCCGGGTGTAGAGGTGCGACGCGATCAGGTCCGTGTCGACGATCTCCGCGAGCTCCTCGAAGCTCGTGCCCTTCGCCGCGTGGTCCAGGAGCAGCGACCGCACCGCGTCCGCGATCTCCTGCCGGCCGCCGTACCCGACGGCAACGTTGACGAGTATTCCGTCATTGCCGTCCGTCGCCTGCTCCGCCTCCTTGAGGACGGACTGGGTGCGGGCGGGCAGCAGATCCATCGTGCCCACGTGATGCACGCGCCACCGGCCATCGGCGGCAAGGTTGCGGACCGTGTTCTCGATGATGCCGAGGAGCGGGCGCAGCTCCTCCTCGGGGCGGTCGAAGTTGTCCGTGGACAGCATCCAGAGCGTGACCACCTCGACATCCGTCTCGGCGCACCAGCCGAGCAGCTCGGAGATCTTGTCGGCCCCGGCCTGATGTCCCTCAGCGGCCGTACCACCGGACGCCTTCGCCCAGCGGCGGTTGCCGTCCAGGATGACACCGATGTGCTTGGGCACCTGGGCGTGATCGAGGCGGCCCTCCACCCGGCGCGCGTAGAGCCCGTAGACCAGGTCGCGCAGGTTCACCGTACTAACCCCTCCGTGCTGCGTGGCTGACCCCCGAAGCCGTCACATTACTGCGCGGCGGCCACGGCCACCCAACCCGGCCTGTCACAAGTCCGTGATAAGGAGGGAAGCGTGAACGATTCCCCCTATTACCGTGCCGCCGAGAGCCGCTACGACTCGATGGAGTACCGCCGCACCGGCCGCAGCGGTCTCAAGCTCCCCGCGATCTCCCTCGGTCTCTGGCACAACTTCGGCGACGACCGCACACTCGGATCGCAGCGCGCGATCCTGCGCCGTGCCTTCGATCTCGGCGTGACCCACTTCGACCTGGCGAACAACTACGGGCCGCCCCCCGGCTCCGCCGAGCTGAACTTCGGGAAGATCTTCGCCCAGGACTTCGCCCCGTACCGGGACGAGCTGATCATTTCCACCAAGGCCGGCTATCTCATGCACCCCGGCCCGTACGGCGAGTGGGGCTCCCGCAAGTACCTGATGTCGTCGCTCGACGCGTCCCTGAAGCGGATGGGTCTCGACTACGTCGACATCTTCTACTCGCACCGCTTCGACCCGCACACCCCGCTGGAGGAGACGATGGGCGCACTGGCGTCCGCCGTCCAGCAGGGCAAGGCGCTGTACGTCGGCGTGTCCTCGTACACGGCGGAGCAGACGGACGAGGCGGCCCGACTGCTGAAGGAGATGGGTGTCCCGGCGCTCATCCACCAGCCCTCGTACTCGATGATCAACCGCTGGATCGAGGACGACGGCCTCCTCGACACGCTGGAGACGGCGGGCATGGGCTGCATCTCGTTCGTACCGCTCGCCCAGGGGCTGCTCACGAACAAGTATCTGACCGGCATCCCGGAGGGCTCGCGGGCCGCGCAGGGCAAGTCCCTCGACCCGAACCTGCTCTCCGACGAGGTGCTCCGCCGGCTGCGCGGGCTCGACGAGATCGCGCAGCGCCGCGGCCAGTCGCTGGCCCAGCTCGCGCTGAACTGGGTGCTTCGCGACGAGCGGATGACGTCCGCGCTGATCGGCGCGAGCAATGTCGGGCAGCTGGAGGAGAACGTGGCGGCGCTGGCCGGATCGCCGCTCTCCGACGAGGAGCTGAAGGAGATCGACACCTTCGCGGTGGACACCGCCGGGACGAACATCTGGGCGGGCCGCTCCTGACTCTCTGCCCCGGCGCGCGCCCGGGCAGAAGAAACGGGCCGGTCCGTGGGGGGGATACGGACCGGCCCGAGGGGGGGCTTCCACCATAACCCTTCGTAAGTGCTGCCGCGCGCCACGCCATGCCACAACTACTCTCCGAATGCACCGGACTGCGGTGCGGAGGCGGAAACGCGGGGGAAACACGGGCTCGCGGCGGATTCGGCGCCGTACCCCACACGGGGGACCCAGGGCGCCGGGCGCGCGATTGACACCCCGGCCGGCGGCGTCCGGGCCGGGCCGCGGCGGCGTCCGCGTCAGGCCGCGGTGCCCTTCGGGTGCTCCTTCGCGATGCCCTCCGGGTGCTCCTTGGCGGTGACCTTCGGATGCTCCTTGTTCGCCAGGATCTGGCTCATGAAGTCGTCGCCCCACTGACCCAGCGGCAGCAGCGCCGTGTTCAGCGCCTCACCGAGCTCCGTCAGCGAGTACTCGACGCGGGGCGGCACCTCCCGGTACACCTCGCGGTGCACGATCCCGTCCGCCTCCAGCTCGCGCAGCTGCTGGATCAGCACCTTCTCGCTCACCCCGTGCATGTCCCGCTTCAGCTCACCGAAACGCCGCGTTCTCGCGTCGTGCAGGGCCCAGAGGATCATCGGCTTCCACTTGCCGCCGACGACGTCCACGGCCGCGTCGAGCCCGCAGGTGTAGGAGAGCTTTCCCTTGGCCACCGTCAACTCCTGGGTTTGCCCGGACACTTGTGTTCGTTTACCGATTCGACGGTACTGCATGGAAATGCGGACAAGATCTGACCTGAACGGCCCCTACGGTCGTCCCATGACGACGACGCGAGCGTGACCTGGACCGAAGCCAACGCCCGCCGGATCGCACGACAAGGGCTCGCCGCCCCCGCGTCCGCCGAGGACTCCTCCCCCGCCACGGTCACCGGCACCATGCTCGGCGCGCACGCGCAGGTGCTCTCCGCCGCCGAGCTGTCCGTGGCGCTGCGGCTGGAGGGCGCCACCCGGATGGACGTGCGCGAGGCGCTGTGGACGGACGGCACGCCGGCGAAGACGTACGGGCCGCGCGGCACCGTGCATCTGCTGCCCACCGCGGACCTGCCGCTGTGGACGGGTGCGCTGTCGGCGATCCCGGCCGGGCGCATCGGATGCCGCCCGGCATCCGGATGACGGACGGGTCGACAGCACGGTCGCCGGCGTCTGGCACCAGCGCCGGTCGGGCCGCCGCATCGCGGTCACGGTCGAGCCGATCGGCTCCCAGGCCCTGACCCCCGCCCGCCGGCGTGCCCTGGAGGAGCAGGTCGAACGGGTGGGAGAGGCGCTGGAGGGAAGCGCGGAGCTGACGGTGGGAGAGGTGACAGTGGGGTTCCACGCCTGAGCGGCGGCGAGGGTGGGGGCCCGCCCGGGCGGCGCGTCAGGCGGCGCGCCGCAACAGCGTGATGCCGTCCCGTTCCGCGACGACCTCGTAGCCGTACGAGCGCTTCGCGGCCTCCAGCTCGGACTGCTGCTGTTCCGCCGGGTAGGGCCAGTGGCCGATCCTGTACGGCCAGGCCTCCGGCGGGTGGCGGTCGTGGATGATCCACTGGGCGGTGGGGCGGGGCAGCTTCGTCCAGTCGTACTCGTAGAGCCGGCCGCCCACCGGGTAGGTCGGGAAGAGGACCACATGGCAGCGTGAAGTGAGCTGCGGGGCCAGCCGGTTGGACGCGGCGACCGTCGCGCCGTCCGGGATTCGCCGCAGCAGTGAGCGTGCGACTTCGATGTGCGCCGTCGTACGCCAGGTCGCGCGCTGGGCGAGCTGCGCGAGCGGGAACGACGGCAGCAGGACGGCGGTCACGGCGAGGACGGTGGCGAGCGAGGCCCGGATGTGCCGGGGGTCCGTCTGCCGGTAGCGCGTGAGCGCGTCGATGAGCCCGGCGAAGACGACCGGCATCAGCACGGCGCTGTAGTGGAAGGCCGTGCCCCAGTGGAAGACGTTCTCCGAGAGCATCCGCCAGGCGAGCGTCGGTACGGCGATGAGCGACAGCGGGGAGCGCAACGCCAGCAGCGCGCTCGGCGCGAAGACGAGGACGAGTGTCATGGCCTTGGTGTCGGGCCTGAGCGCGTCGAGCGGTGCGAAGGCGAGCGTGGCGAGCAGCGAGCCATGCCCCTCGACGAGGGCGCCGTGTGCGTATCCGCCGCCCGGGTTGAAGGCGGGCAGCAGCAGTTTGATCTCGATCGCGCTGCCGGCCAGCCCGGCCGCGACGGTCATGAGCCCGAGCCGCCGCGGCCCCTTCCACGCCACGTACGCGCCGAGCGCGGCCAGCGTCAGCCCCAGGTCCTCCTTGATCAGCAGCAGTGGCGCGGCCCAGGCGACGGCGCGTCCCCAGCGCCGCCGCGAGAGCGCCTCGATCGCGCAGGCGAGCAGCGGCACGGCGAGGGCGACCTCGTGGAAGTCGAACGCCGCGGCCGAGGTGATGCCCCAGCTCAGTCCGTATCCGCAGGCGATGACGTGCGCGGCGCGGCGGCCGAGCGCCCGGGCGGCCCAGCCGGCCAGCGGTACGACGGCGACGGCGAGGAGCGCGGACTGGGCGAGGAGCAGGACGAGCGGGGACGGCCAGAGCCGGTAGAGGGGGGCGAGGGCGGCGATGAGGGGGTGGAAGTGGTCGCCGAGGAGGATGAAGCCCTCCCCGCGCAAGGGGACGACTGGCGGCTTGAGTTGCGCGTAGGCGCGTACGGCCTGCTCGAAGATGCCCAGGTCGTAGCCGGCGGTGCGGAGGAGCTGGTGACGGCGTACGGCGACGGTGGCGTAGAGGAGGAACAGCCCCGCCGCCCATCCCCAGGAGAGGAGGGCGGCGGGGCGGTCAGCAGGGGCCGGAATCGTCTTCGTCTCCGTACGCGGTACCGCCACACTGCCAATAAATGTCCGCATACGTCCGCATGTTAGAGGGCGTGACCGGTGGTGCTGTCCACATGACCGGGGATCTCCCCCTCGTGGCGGTCACCTGTCGACTTCGTCCCGGTCGGCTCGAACATCAGGATCGAGCCGCCCGGCGACGACGGCTTGTGCTCGGTGCCCTTCGGTACGACGAAGGTGTCGCCCTTGTGGAGCTCGACCGTCGTCTCCGTGCCGTCGGCGTCGCGCAGCGCGATGTCGAAACGGCCGTCGAGGACGAGGAAGAACTCGTCGGTGTCCTCGTGGACGTGCCATACGTGCTCCCCCGCGGTGTGCGCGACGCGCACGTCGTAGTCGTTCATCCGGGCCACGATCCGCGGACTGTAGACGTCGTCGAAGGAGGCCAGCGCTTCGGTGAGGTTGACGGGCTCGGTGTCCATGGCCCGAGTGTGCGCGCGGCGCGGGTGAGGTGTCTTGTACGCGCGTGCGGGCGGGCGCGTACGTGCGTGAATCCGTACGCCCGGACGGTCCTACGCCGCGAGCGCTCCCAGCAGCAGCCCGAGCAGCGCCCCCGAGATCATGAACGGGCCGAACGGAATCGCCGACTTGCGCCCGGCCCTGCGCAGGACGACCAGCCCGAGCCCGTACACCGACCCCAGCACGAACCCGGCGAAGGCTCCGACGAACAGCACCTGCCAGCCGTACCAGCCGAGCACCACACCGAGCGAGAGGGCGAGCTTCACATCGCCGAAGCCCATGCCGTTCGGGTTGATCAGGAAGAGCACGAAGTACGCGGCGCCGAGGACGAGCCCGCCGAGCAGCGCCGCCGGCCAGGAACCGGCGGCGCCGGGTACCAGCGCCGCACCCCCGAGCAGGACCGCGGCCGCACCGGCGAGCGGCAGCGTCAACTGGTCCGGCAGGCGGTGGACATTGCGGTCGACGAGCGCGAGCACCACGGCGACGGGTGCGAGCAGCACCCATACGGCGAGCTCGGGCCGCGGTCCGGTCGCCGCCGCGAGCGCGGCGCAGACGAGCGCGGTGACGGCGGGGACGAGGAACGAGGGCCGGTACGGGACGGGCTCGCCGGGGCCGTCCCCCTCCGGGGCACCGGCCGGCGGATCCCCGGCGGGCACGGGCGCGGCGACCGGGACCGACAGCGCACAGCTGGCGCACCGTGCGACACCCAGCCAGCCGCGCGCCGGCCCGTTGATCGGATGCCCGGCCGGACACGCGTCCCGCCACCCCTCCTCCGGCTCCACGGACAGCCGGTAGGCGGCGCGCGGCACGAGCACCCCGGCGGCGGCTCCCCATACGGCGGCGACGGCGATCAGCGCGACGTACCCATAGTCCACGGCCCGACCCTAGGACCGTCCGGACTTCCGGTCATGGGTCCAGGGGCCCACTCTCCGTGCTCCAGGGCCCATAGAGTCGCGACTCCCGCCCGTGGCCGTTCCCCTGCCGCTACGGTCTTGGCCCATGGGCAGATGGCACGACGGCAAGGGCGAGTTGACGATCCCGGGCCGCGACAATCCGGTGGACCTGCTGATAGCCGCCTCGTACCGGACACGGGCCCGCGGCCTGCTGGGCCGTGACGGCATCGACGGCGCGATCATGCTGACCCCCTGCAACAGCGTCCACACCTTCAGGATGCGCTTCACCATCGATGTGGCCTACCTGGACAAGGAGTTGCACGTCCTCGACGTGCGGACGATGAAGCCGGGGCGGCTGGGCATGCTGCGCCTGCGCTCCCGCCACGTGCTGGAGTCGGAGGCGGGGGCGATGGCGGAGTGGGGCCTGCGGCCGGGCGTGCGGCTGTCGATCGAGACCGGGACCGGGGCCGCCGGCTGAGCGGGCCTGATCCGCAGCACACCCCTACGGCAGCTTCGCGACCTGCTTGCCGATCAGGACGGCGGGTACCTCGGGCGTCTTCGCGTCGATGAAGTTGGGGGCGTAGAAGGTGGCGACCGTGGCGCCCCTGCGCACGACGTGGAAGACGAGCGGCACCTTGGCCCCGTCCACGGAGCCCGTCACCTGATACGCGAGGGCGTCGTCGCCCGCCCGCGGCGCCGGCAGCTTCTTCACCTCGGTGTAGGTCGAGGCGCCCTCGCCGCCTCGGGTGGTGAAGCCGCCCGCGCAGGCCGCCACGGCGGTGCGTACGGACTTGAGCACACCGTCCGCGTCGCTCTTCGTGTGGGAGGTGAGGATCTCGGTGAGGACCGTCTGGGTCTCCTTGCCCTCCTCCGTGCTGTCCACGATCGTGCGGTACACGGTGGCGGTGGCGGCCGGCTCGGGTGCCCCGTTGATGACCGCGGCCAGCGGCCGGCACTCCGGCTTGTCCGCCTGCTCGGTGCCGGGCTCCTCACCGCCCTGCATCGGGGTGACCACATAGTTCGGTACGTCACCGGTCGCCAGCACGGCCTTCGTCAGCTCCGCCTTGGTGAGCGTCCTGCCGCTGCTGGGCGTCGCGGGGGCGGGCGGGGCGGCCGGTGCTGTGGTTTCCGTGGGCGCGGCTTTCGTGGGCGCCTGCGACCGGGCGGGCTTCTTCGCGTCGCCGTCGTCGCCTTCGCAGGCCGTGGCGAGCCCCATCGTCAGGGCGGCGGCCGTCGCGGCCATCGCGATGCGCCGTGCCGTACCCGCGGTGCGCGTGGTCATCCCGCCCCCACCTCGATCGTGTCGTTCCGGGCACGCTAACAACGGCGTTCCACAGGGCGCATGGGCCCACGGGCCCATTCCGCGCGGGCCAGGGGGTGTCCGGCGGATCTTGCTGGGCTCGCGACGCCCCCTACGGCGGACCCGAGCCGAGCAGCGTGAACGCCCCGTAGAGCCCCGAGGCGAGGGCGAGCAGCCCGACGGCGAGCACCGCCCACCGCTCCCGCCACCGCGCCAGCGCCACCGCCGCGGGCAGCAGCAGCGGAAAGGCCGGCATGATCAGACGCGGGCGGGAACCGAAGTACGCGGCACCGATCAGCGAGATGACGACGACCGCGATCGTGTACACCAGCACGGGCAACGGCTGCCGCTGCTCGACGCACAGCCACACCACCCAGAACAGCAGCCCGAGCGCGGCGATCAGCCCGATCCCGGCGAGCGGGTTCGGCCCGGTCAGCTGCGCGCCGACGAAGCGGGCGAGCGCGAGCCCGCCGTCGATGTTGTTGCCCCAGGCCGCCTGGACCTCGAAGTACGCGGTGGGGCTTCCTTCCCGCAGGGCGACGAAGCACACGTACCCGAACCAGCCGAGCGGCGCGAGCAGCACACCCACGACCATCCGCCACCGCAGCGCGTCCCGGCCGTTCCTGAAGACGCCCACCACCGCGGTGATCCCCAGGGCCGCGACCAGCGCCGCCGCCGAGGGCCTGGTGAGCCCGGCGGCCGCGCACAGCGCTCCGGCGACGATCCAGCGGTCCGTCAGCACGGCGTAGAGCGACCACGCGGCGAGCGCGGTGAACAGGGTCTCCGTGTACGCCATCGACTGTACGAACGCGGTCGGGTACACCCCCCACAACACCGCCAGCAGCACCCCGGCCCGCTGCCCGGCGATCCGTGTCCCGACGGCGTGGATCCCCCAGGCGGCGGCGAACGCCGCCACCCATCCGATCACCAGCCCCGCCGTCGCCGCATCGACGGGCAGGACCTCCGAGACGCCCCGTTCCAGCGCGGGCAGCAGCGGGAAGAACGCGAGATCGGAGTGGACGCTCCCGTCGGGGAGGGTCACCTCGTACCCGTATCCGTTCTCCGCGATCCGGACGTACCAGACCGAGTCCCAGCGCCGGTCGAGCCGGTGCAGCGCGTCCTTCCCCTGTACGGCCGCGACGACCGCGAGGACGGCCATCCCCGCCAGCCGTACGGCCGCGTACCCGAGCAGTGCGGGGGTGGCGGCCGGGAGTCTTTGCCGGTGGGGGGTGGGGGGCTGGGACATGCGGTCGATTATGTCGGGTCGGTGCTCGGCACCCGGCGCTCAGCCAGACGGCCGGATCCTCGCGAACGTGGCGGACATGACCGGGCCGAGATGCCGGACGATGTCGTGCCGTCCCGGTCGATCCCCCCGGGACGAGCCCCATCACGGACATGACGCTCCTGGAGCTCCGCGGCCACCACCTCGCACGCGCGCCGCATCTTCATTCCAGGGCCACGCTCTCCCACCAACTCAGTTCGACCGGTGACCGAACCTTCGCCTCGGGGTCGGTCTCCACCGCCCACGCGGCGAAGCGCTCCAGGCGCCACCAGTACATCTCGTCGTCCTCGTCCTCCACCGGCCCGATGATGGCCAGGGCACGCCACGTACCGGAGGCGGAGGCCGGGGCCATGGCGGGCTGGGGCTTGCAGCCCGGCGTACGGCTCGCGATCGAGGCGTGAGCCGTACGGCCGGCAACCACGTCGTCGTACGCCCCACCTGGAGCGGACGCTGCAGCGCCCGCCGGTCCGACGCCGGCACGATCGCCCGCGCGACGGGACTCTCCTCCGCGCCGAGGTACGCGATGAGGCCCCGGCGAAGCAGGTGGAACTGCTCCTCGTCGACGTCGAGCACGTGGCGGCCCGGCGTCAAACCCCTTCCCGCCCGAGCAGATACTGGGTCGTCAACGGAGCCATCACCAGATCGAAGCGGCGGGCGAACTCGGCGAGCGACTGCTCGGGCAGGTCGTAAAGATCCCCGTCCCCGAAATCGTCCAGGCCCAACAGCGCTGCCAGGTCGCTGTCGGACAGATCCCCCAGCTCGTGACGGCCACGGAACTCACCGGAATCGCGGTCGAACTCCTCCAGTACCCAGCGCGTCATCGCCCCGTGATGTCGACGGCTTCGACGACGGCCATCCCTTCGAACTGAAACCGCTCCAAATCGTCGTAGTGGCCAGGAAATCCACCCCTCCGCGTGAGCAACTTGACGGTCGCCCCATGATCTAGATAGTCGTCGTCCACGCCGATCGAAATGACACCGACCAGAAGCTCCGCCGATTCAAGACCCCGCGCGGCCCCCATCGCGCAGGAGAGGAATCCTCTCGCACGCGCCACCAGTCCGGACAGGAAGACGTCCCTGCTCTCGTCGAGTCCGGTGGACGGAATCCAGACGTCGTTCACCTCGAGCTCGTGACGCGAGACCGCATCGCGGGTCCAATCGGACCGCCAGCCGGATCCGTGCATCCCGCGGAGAAGCAATGCTCCGGCCGGCCCGACCTTCCACCCCTCGTCGACAAGGCTTCTCAACTCATCCGGAAGGTCGTCGTACAGGACGTCCACGGACTCGCGCCAAAGAGACCGCATCGACGAGTTCATTCTCACGGGGCTTCCATACCAAAGTATTGATACGCCTTCTTGATGGCGCTTTGCGGGACTTGCTTGGCAATCTTCGAGGAAAGCTTGGTCCCGTTCTCCGAAACCCAACTCCCATCGACCGGATTGTAGTAGTACTTGGTCGGGTCCGCACCCCGCCCCATGAACTGAAGATGGATTCCGGCTCCCGGCTTCCCGGGGTTCTGGTTCTCGATATCGATGCGGAATGAATTGTCCTTCGCCTTGAACACCGTCTTGCTGTTGATCACCGGCGCGTCCTTCGGCGTGGTGATGGAGCAGGGGCCAGGCGGGGTGTTGTGGACCAGCACGCTGCTCGAGCCCACAGCGACGTAATAGGAATGGAGGCCGGCCACGGTCAGGTCGTGGGTGGTCTGCCGCTGGGTGAAGCGGGCGACGGACGCGACGGGGAGGGTGGCTCCGGACGGCAGCCGGAGCAGGTCCCCGGTCGCGATCTCGCCGGCATCGGCCCAGCGGCGCTCGTCGACCAGCCAGAACGGGTGGGTGTCGGTCGCTGTGACCGTGCCGGCGGCGGTCGTAAGCCGGGTGAAGTCCTTGTCGTCGTGGGTGGTGAACGTGTGGGTCACCGTGCGCAGGGTGGTGAGTCCGGTGACCGGGTCGGTGGCGACGACCTGGCCCCCGATGCGCACCGACTCGATCGGGATGCTGAGCCCACCGGCGAGCAGCACGCGCGTTCCGGGCGGGAAGCTGTGGCTGACCGGACATGTCGTCGGTTTGTCGTCGGGCTTCTTCTCATCGGGTTTCTTCTGTTTGTCCGGGTCGTACTTCTTCTTGGCGTCTTCGAGCGCCTTCTCCGCGTCCTTGACCCGTTTGCGGTTCTTCAACAGCCCCTTCAGGCCGTCGTACAGATCCCCGCCGTGCTTCTTGAGCTTCTTGATGAGCTCATAGGCCTTCTTCCACTTCCACGGCGCCCCGTACTTCGCGGCGAGCTTCCCGACCGCACCACCGATGAGGCTGAGCAGCACATTGATGAGCGTCTCCGTACAGGCGCCCATGTCGCCCTCGGTGATGCACTTGAGCGCATCGGTGATACCGAGTTCCTCGGCGAGGATCTTGCCCAGCTCCTTGGCGGCTTCCTTGGCCTTGTCCGAGTCGGACTTCTCGGCGGCCTGGGCGTCCTGGAGCTCCTTCAGCGCCTTCTCGTAGTCGAGCTGCTCCTGCGACTTGGGGGTGTCGCCGTTGTCGTCGGAGGCGGGCTGGTTCGTGTCGGCACCGCCGTCCTGCGCCTGCGTGTCACCGCCGTCCCCGCCGCACTCGCCGCCACCGATACAGGACACCTGGGCGCTGATCTTCTGCGTCAGCTCCGCACCGATGCCGGTCGCCACGAGCGCACCGACGATCGCCACGACGACCAGGGCCAGGCCCAGGTACTCCACCGCGCCCTGACCCCGATCGCGGTGCCGCCGAAGGCCGAGAAGTCTGGCCTCCGTGCGTGGCACCGCCATCCGTACCCGTCGGCGAACGCGCCGTGCAACCCCCGCTGGTGACATGCAGGCGAAGCTAACGGGCCGCAGTGGCAACCGTCATGGGCCCGGGGACCCACCTCAGGTCCCAAATTCCCGGGTGTGCCAGCGCCGTTGGCAGGGTGTGTCGGCTTGGGCCTGAGATTGGGGCCGAGGGCCCACGTCACCGGCGGCCTGCGCTCGTACGCTCACGCAGCGCCCGGAGTTCCGACGACAGCGGCAACGGGCGGCGAGCAGCACGGGCTTCGGAGACGAGAGAGGTACGGCCATGAGCGGTGGCGGGGCATGGCGCGGCGTGAGCGGCGGCGGAAGGCAGACACCACCGGGGCGGCACGGCCCCGACAGCTCCGGACCCTTCTTCGCGCTGATACGCAGCTGGGCGGCCGGTGTTCTCGTCTACTTCGCCTGCGGTCTGCTGTTCGCCAAGCTCCTCCTGGAGCCCCTCGCCAGCTCCGAACGGTTCGAGGTCTTCGGCTGGCGCCTCGCCCTGCTGCATGTGCCCAGCGTCCTCACCACCCTGCTCACGGTGCTCGCCGCCGCCCGTGTGCTGCCCGAACCACAGCGCGAGTCCCGGCCCGTGCAGCTGCTCGCCACCCTCATCGTGCCGCTGGCCGGCCTCGTCTACGGCTATGCCGTGTCCTGGGACGTCCTGGCGGCCGAAGGCATCTTCATGCCCGTCGTCGCTCTTGTCACCGGCGCCGCCATGGGCCTGGCGGTGGACCGTCTGATCGAGGGGCGCGGCACGGGCGACGGCGCGCCAGCCTATCCGTACACCTGGCGGGACACCGGGGCCACCGCGCTCGAATACCTCGGTGTGCTGGTCGTGGTGGTCGCCGTCGTCCTCGCGGTCTCGGCGGCGGGCGTCGGCGGCAAAATCGGGGACCGTATCCGGTGCGCCGTCGCCTCGCTCACGGGTGGTGGCGGCAACTGCGCCGCCGGCCCGGAGAACACCGCGAAGCCCAAGACCGATGCGGACTACGAACCCAAGCTGTGCCAGGTCTCCAGCGTCTCGGACACCGCGGGCGGCAAGGTGAAGATCGGCTGGTTCGAGTGGGGCGAGGAGTACGGGTTCCAGCAGAAGGTCGCCCAGGCCAAGACGGACGTGAACGGTGACGGAAAGGTCGACGGCAACGACAAGCTCGTCTACATGACGTTCACCGACGCCGCGTCAGCCGGGGTGAACGTGAGCACACCAGGCGTGAAGCTCGGCAAGCTCGGCAAGGCCGATGTGGATCTCGGCGGCGGGATCAAGGTGACGAACGGCGACACCTGGGTCTTCAAGAGCGAGGCGGACGCCGAGAAGATGCGCGACGACATCGAGGAAATGAAGATGTGGGAGACCTCGATGACACACAGCGGCGCCTACGGCGGCGGCAACTGGTACGCGGCGAAGGAGTGGGCCGAGAAGAAGGAGGCCATCGAGAAGCAGATCGGCGACAAGAAGATCTCCTACTCGACCATCGGTCTCTACGCCCAGGCGGACGGCGGGCTCGGCATCAAGGCGGGCGACGACACCAAGCTCGGCACCAAGCTGGGCGGCAAGGCCAAGTTCTCCCCCGACGTCACGATCACGAAGGACGACGTCAACGGCAACGAGTCGTACACGTACACCGCCAAGCTGGAGATCGAGGGCAAGGTCAGCGGTGAGGCGGGCCCGCTCGGCGGCACGGCCGGTGCGAAGGACTCGTACACCGGCGCGATCACGGTCACGCGCGACCAGAAGACCGGCAAGCTGGTCCGTATCGACATGACGAAGACGTTCGAGGGCACGTCGACGTCGGACAAGGGCGAGGCCGGTCACGACAACGGCAAGAAGAAGGATGACAAGCGCGGCGGCAAGGGCGGCGTCACCGACTCCTCGGGGCCCACGGGCATCGAGGTGCAGACGAACTCGATCGTCTTCGGCAAGGAGACCGACTCGGCGACCGAGGGCCAGCGGGCCATCGCGGAGACGTGGCTCGACGGCTCCGGGAACAACACGGCCCCGTTCGAGTACATGCTCGGCAACGAGTCGCTCGACCAGAAGCCTGCGGGGAACGACCCGTTCGAACAGATGATGTTCCAGGACGGACTGTCGAGCACGATGAACTACCACGGGGAGACGGACGCCCAGGAGTTCGGCTTCGAGGTCTCCCTGGGTATGAGTCTCGGGTTCTCGATCTCGAGCGAACAGAAGAAGGAGACACTGACGGACGCGACGTTCCTCGGCGCCCCTCAGGGCGACAAGCGTCCCTCCCTGCCGTACAGCTACTGCGCGAACTAAGGACGTAAGGACGATGAAGCACTTCCGCTCCGGCTCCCGTGCCCTTGGCGGCGCGACGGCCGCCGCGCTGTCCCTGACCCTGCTGGCCGGCTGTGGCGGCGCCGACGCCGGCGCCGCGGCCCTGCCGGACGGCTGGGGCACCCTCGACACGAAGAGCCTGTCCGTCGGCTACCCGGAGGACAAGGGCTACAAGGAGCAGCCCGCCTCCGAGCGCAGCAAGCACAACGCCGCCGTCGCGCTGAAGGAGGAGGGCGGCCTGCGCACCGGCATGGTGTCCGTCCAGCTGAACTTCGCGACCGGCGTGGACGACGCCGCGGAGGCCGCCACGGCGGCGGGCGCGGTCATCGGCATCGGGGCGACCCGGCAGGACACGACCGACGTGCGGCTTCAGGGCGAGGAGCCCGCGCGGGAGGCGCGCCGCATCAACTACGAGTTCACCTCGAACGGTGAGGAGCGAACCCCGGCGCAGGGCACCCGCATGACGGGTGTGATGGTGGCCGGAGTCGACTCGAAGGGTGTCCCCTTCCTCGTCCGTATCAACGCGGTAAAGGACTCACTGAGCGAGGCCGAGCTCGATTCGTTCGTGGAGTCGATCACCGTCAAGTAGCGAAGCCGTCCACGCCGAACCGACCGGAATCGAACCGACCGGAACCGACCCGGCCCGAACCAACCTGAACCAACCCGAACCAACCCGAGTCGACCCGAAGCCGACGACAGCGAGAGGCACGTGCCATGCAGATCCTCCCCAGCGGCGGGGCCACGTTCCTGCTGCTGCTCGGCCTCTTCCTCGGCGCGTTCGCCGTGCGGTCCGCGCTGCGGCTGCGCCGGGTGCTGTGGCTGGTGCGGCACGGCGAGCGCGTCGAGGGCCGGTGCGCGGAACGCCGTACCGTCGACCGGGGCCCGGGGATGGAGCACCGCTACGCCACGGAGTACGTCTTCGCCTTCCGCACCCGCGACGGCCGCGACATCGAGTTCACCGACCACGCCCCGGGCCCGTTCGGCTTCGAGGTCGGTGCCCCGATCCGCGTCTCGTACGACCCGGCCGCCCCGGAGAAGCGGGCGACGGTGGCGGGGCCGGGCTCCTGGGGGCCGGTGTTGATGCCGGTCGCGTTCGCCGGGGGCCTGGGGGTGTTCGCGGCGGGGCTGCTGTACGGATTCGCGGCGCTGCGGGGCTGGGTCTGACCAGGCGTACTCAACCCCGCGGCGCCGCGCCGCACTCGCCGGTTCAGCAGCAGGCCGGCCAGCGGTTCGTGCGGTCAGTCAGTCATGGTACGGGGTCAGTCGTCGTCCGGATCGATTACGGGGTCGGTACTGACAGCGCCGAGCATGATGTGCGGCGCGTCCTCGTCGCACTGGCTGACGCTGATCGCCACCCAGCGCTGCCCCCGGGGCGTGTCCACAGGCCCCCACACGTGCAGATCGCCGTAGAGGTCGAACGCGCAGATCTCGGCGATCAGCGGAGGAACTTCCTCCTCGGGCACCTCGCCCATGAGGTATGCCCGCATGCTCACCTCGCGGTGCGGACCCCATCGCTTCCCCAGCTCGACCGCCAGGGACACGAGATACTCCTCGGACTCCTCCTGTGCGGCGTCCCACTCGGGTCCGGGCACCCCGAAGTAGCCGCGGCTCTCCCACAGCGGAACGAGCCGGAAGCCGGCACCGAAGCTGCCGGTCCACCCCTCGTCGTCGGGGCCCGGCTCCCACTCCGTCGGTCCGTCCTCGGGAATGGGCCCGGCGAGCAGCGCGTCGATGGCGGCGACGGCCGCCGCCATGCTGAAGGGACTGCCCGTCGGCCTCGCCACATCTCCCAGCCATCACCGCTCCGCGGGTCCCATACCCGGCAGAGCACCGTCGTCGAGCAGTTCCTGAAGGTGCTCGCTCATCCAGGACTGCCGGTACGTGCCGTCCGTCAGCCCGACCTCCCGGGCCTCGTCCTTCCCGATCAGCCGCAGTTCCCCGGCCTCCGCCGACTCCGCGGCGCCGAACTCGCCGAGGTCGACGCCGGGCCAGTCGAACTCCGTGCAGTGATAGACCTCGGGATCGCCGGGGAACAGACCGAGCAGCGACTCCTCGCGACCGACGGTCTTCCAGACGCCCGCCACGACCTGCTCGTCATCCGTGTGGAATACGGGGCGCGACACCACGTCCGGGCGCTCCTCCACCACCTTGGGCACGGCCCGGGTGCCGCGCAGCAGTCCCAGCGCCGTACCGAAGCGGTTGCGATCGAGGACCAGGGCGAGGTGCCAGCCGCCGGCCTTCGCCGGAACGGCCAGCAGATCGCCGCGCTTCGGCTTCGGAGGCTTCCGCTTGGGCACATCGGCCGTCAGGCTCAGCACCGCCCCTGCCTCCACGTCGTCGAGCTCGACCGCCGACTCCCTCAGTACGGCCGTGATCTCCGCCGCGAGCCCGGCCGGCGTCACCGGCGCGCCGTCCCGGGCCGCCGCGCCCTCCGCCAACTCGGTCAGGAGGTCCGACGCCGCGACGAACACCGCGTCGTTCAGCTCGCCGGTACGGGAGGGCCGCCCGCTCTCGTAGCGCCGGTTGCCCTTCAGCTTCGCCTTGAGCGTCAGCGGCACCGGGAGAGGCTGTGCCAGCGCCTCGCTCTCGGCGGGGGCGCCCCAGCCGAGGATCTCCAGCAGTTCACCGAGGGTCGGCGGCCCGCCCACCTCCTCGGCGAAGTCGGCCACGATCCCGGTCAGCTGTGAGGCCGTCGACACGTCTCTCACGGGCAACCCCCAAGTTTCTTCTGCTTCTCGTAGTCCGCGTACTCGGCACGCTTCTTGGGGTCCATCGGCTCCTGGCGGTTGCCCCGGTAGTCGGTGCCTTTCTTGCCGATGACGGTCTTGTACTTGTCGGCGTTGGCCTGCTCGAGGATGCGCGCCTCTCCATAGGTGCGCTTGCCGGGAGTGACGATCATCTTGTCGCCGTTCTTGGGGTTGAACCGGTTGTTGTTCTTGCCGTGCCGCCGTTCGACGTCGGCCTTCGTCTGCTTGCCGCCGAACATACCGGAGTAGTAGACCTTGCCGTTCTTGTCGACCAGGACGTAGTTGCTGTAGCCCGGCCGGTCCATGTACTTGTACCGGCTCTGGTCGATGTTGTGGACCAGGACCGGGGACTCGCCGGCGAACACGTAGTAGGTGTGGATCCCGGCGACCGTAAGGTCATGGGTGGTCTGGCGCTGGGTGAACGTACCGACCGCGAGCACCGTGACTGCCGCGCCGTCGGCGTCCCGCAGTTCGTCCCCCGCCCTGATCTCCCCCGCGTCGACCCAGCGTTCCTGCCCCTGCACCCAGAAGGGGTGCGTGTCGGTCGCGGTGAGCAACGCGGTACCGGATCCGGTCCGCACGGTCAGCCGGGTGAAGTCCTTGTCGTCGTACGTGGTGATGGTGTCGGTGACCCGCCGGGTCGCAGTGACCCCGCTGTACGGATCCGTGGCCCTGACCCGGTCCCCGATCCGTACGGTCTCGATGGGGATGCTCCGCCCGTCGGCGAGCAGCACCGGTGTGCCGGGCAGGAAGCTGTGCTTGACGGAGCAGGCCGTGGGTTTGTCGTCGGGCTTCTTCTGCTTCTTCGCGTCGAGTTTCTTCTTCGCGTCGGCGAGTTTGTCCTCGGCCTGCTTGACCAACTTGCGGTTCTTGATGAGGCCCTTCAGGCCGTCGTACAGATCCCCGCCGTGCTTCTTGAGCTTCTTGATGAGCTCATAGGCCTTCTTCCACTTCCACGGCGCCCCGTACTTCGCGGCGAGCTTCCCGACCGCACCACCGATGAGGCTGAGCAGCACATTGATGAGCGTCTCGGTACAGGCGCCCATGTCGCCCTCGGTGATGCACTTGAGCGCATCGGTGATGCCGAGTTCCTCGGCCAGGATCTTCCCCAGCTCCTTGGCGGCTTCCTTCGCCTTGTCTCCATCGGACTTCTCCGCCGCCTGGGCGTCCTGAAGCTCCTTCAGCGCCTTCTCGTAGTCGAGCTGTTCCTGGGACTTGGGAGCGTTCGGGTCGTCCGGGAGGGGCTGCTCGTCCTCGACGTGGACGTCCTCGTCGTTCGCGCCGCCCTCGTCATTGATGGGGGTGGTATCGCCACCGGAGTCGCCGCCGGTGTTCCCGCCATCCGTGCCGCCGCCGGTGTCCTCACCGGGAGAGTCGTCACCGTCCTGCGCCTGGGTGTCACCCCCACCGCCGTCACCACAGTCGCCGCCCCCGCCGATCCGGCAGACCTGGGCGCTGATCTTCTCGGTCAGTTCTTGCCCGATGCCGGTCGCCACCAGGGCGCCCACGATGGCCACCACGACCATGACTAGGCCGAGATACTCCAGCGCCGTCTGCCCCGACTGAGCCTTGCGCAGCCCGAGCAACCGGGCCTCGGTGCGCGGCAGTCGCGAGGTCGTACGTAAGAGGCGTCGACGAATTCGTGACATGAGCGTGACGATATCCGGCCACCCCTAGGGGCGTCTTGGGCCCACGAGCCCAATTCTGGGACCACGCAAGGGTTTTGGGCCCATCGGCCGGGCACACAACGGCCGGGCCACAGGGGACGTGACCCGGCCATGTCCGCTCGTGGCGGTCGTCAGTCCGCACGCGGGAAGGAGACCTCCACACGCCGGTTCTTCTTGCGGCCCTCTTCATTGGAGTTGTCGGCGATCGGGAACTGTTCCCCGTAGCCCCGGACCTCGTAGGTGATGCCCGCGCTGCTGAGCGCCTTGGACAGGACGGAGTGCACGGCTTCCGCGCGCTGCTTGGACAGCACATCACCGTGCTCCGACGATCCCAGGTTGTCCGTGAAGCCGAAGACCCGGACCTTCTTGGCGTCCTGCTTCTTGATCTCGTCGGCGATCGCCTGGATACGGGCGTTCGCCGCGCTGCTCAGCGTGGCGCTGTCCTTGCCGAAGAGCACTTCGGCCTGGAGGGCGAACTTCACGTCGGAGTTGGTGTCCTCGCGACGCTCCTCGCCCCCTTCGGACTCGACGACGGACTTGATGTCCAGCACCTTGGCGGGGGCGAGGGTGGCTCCGTCGACCATCCGGAGGCCGGGAGAGTTGGCGTCGACCTCGACGGGGGGCTTCGCGGAGGCCTCGGTGCCGGGCGGGACGCTCGGCTTCTCGTCGGCGTAGGCGTGGCCGGCCACCATGATGTTGGCGCCCGTGAGCGCGACCGCGGCTGCGGCGGCACTCAGCGCGACACGGGAAGGCATGCGCATTCGGTTGTGATTCATGGCCGCGTTCACCCGGAGATCTTGACCGCGACAGTGGGGAATGTCGGCAGCTGGAAGTCCACCTCGGAAGTCCCCTCGGGCGGTGCCGGGAACTGGAAGAAGACCGGGATCGACTTACCGGGATCGATCTTGTCGAGTCCGGAGGTGCAGAGGCAGCGGCCCTCGGTGTCGCGGAGGATGTAGTAGCGCTTCTTGCCCACCTTGTCGACCAGCGTCGCACCGGCAACGGAGATTCCGCCGCCCAGGACCTCCTGCTCCGTGCCACGCCACGGTGACATGTCGTAGAAGGCCGCGGAACCGTTGTTCTTCATCTGGCCGTTGACCGTGACGAAGCCGCCGGACTCTCGCTTCACGGTGTTGATGATGAGGTCGATGTCCCTCGGTCCCTTGACCGTGGCCTGAGTGGTGCTGGTGTCCGGTACGACCTTCCCCGAATCGTCGGCCCCAGCACCTGGCTTCGCCGACGAGCTCTTCTCGGGCTTCTTCTCTGCGTCCCCGCCGCAGCCGGCCACAGTGAGGGCCAAGGTGGCAGTCACCACTACCGCAGCCGCCCCCCTACGGGCCTTCAGGATGTGCCGAATGCTCATGAGTGGAGTTCCTTTGCTCGTCGTTCGCTATTCAGTCGACCAAGTAGACGTCGAAGAGATCCTTGGCGGTGGGCAGATCAGCCGGGTTGTGATGCGGATCGAAGATCCTGGCGTGCTTGCACTTGAGTATGGGCAACGGCGCCGTCGGGTCGGGGTTGGGCAGGATGGTGCACAAGGGCTTGACCGCGGCTGTCGCCGTGGCCGTCGCGAACTTGGTCTCCGTGCCCGGAACGACCGACTTCCCGATCGGCTGCTGCGTCGTGGCCTTCACCTTGTACGCCAAGTAGGGAGTCCACTCCGGCCGGCAATTGCCGTAGAGACTGGCCTTGTTCCTGCCCGCGAACGACTCCGCCGCCGCGCACTCCCGGAAAACGTTCTGTCCGAGCAGACCGTTGAAGATGACCTGCCAGTTGGTCGGAACGAGAACGTTTTCCGTCCAGGCCAGCGCGAGGTCTTCCCGCGCCTCCTGCGCCGCCGCGAGCGCCGCGGCGTCCGCCGCGCCCTGTACCCCGTTGCGTGAGGCCGATGCCTGTCCCACCGCGAAGAATGCGAACGCGAGGAAGAGCAGGCCCGCCACCATCACTACATAGATGGGGAAGGCCTGCCCTTGATCCTTCGCTGTTCGGTTCGACAAGCGGCTCAGCCAGCCTTGATCTTGTCGATCTGCTCGTTGATCTTGGTGGTGATCTTGCCACCGATGCCGGTACCGACGATCGCACCGATGATCACGACGACCACCATGATGATGCCCAGGTACTCCAGCGCGGTCTGACCCTTGGAGCGCTCGCGGTCGGTCATCCGGCTGATGACGGTGTTCTTCCAGCCGTTGACACGGATCTGGGTGTCGACGGCGGCCTTGAGCAGAGTGTCGTTCGACATGGTGTTCCCCTCCGGGTTCGGCCGACCGCTTGCCGGCCGACTCGTAAGTCTCTTTGGCGTCTTCCGCGTTACCGGCTTCCTCCTGGCCGGTGCCGCTTTCGACACGAGAAACGTACGCCGGAAGGGCGGACCCACAGCAGGGTCCCAGGGCCCATTCCCAGACCCAAAGCGGGACTTGGGCCTCCCCCGTGCCGGGGTGGGCCCAGCGGCCCGTCCCGGTCCTCCTCCGTTCAGCCACGGCCGGCCACCCCCCTGTCGGGGCCGGTGCCCGAGCGCGCCGTGCCCAGCCACACCGCGATGGCCTCGCTCCTGCTCACACTGTGAAGTTTCGCGAAGATGCGGTTGATGTGGTTCTTGACCGTCTTCTCGCTGATGAAGCAGGTGGCGGCGATTTGCTGATTGCTCATACCGGACGCGATCAGGTCCATCACCTCCACCTCCCTTGAACTCAGTCCGAACTCTTCCTTGCTTCGCGACGGTTGGGGCTGAGGTGCCTGCGGCCCCGGATCGAAGCCGTACCGTCCAGAAGACTGTGCCACATTCGATTGCAGATGCGAAGCACCTTCGCTCGGATTCGATGAACTCGAGACAATCGGCGCGGGCTGAGGCGGCATCTGAGACGGCATCACGGCCGGGTGGGCACCGGTGTGGGCGGCCGGTGGGCCCCCGGTGTGGCCGGACGCCTGCCCTCCCGTCTCGTACGCCCTTCCGAGTCCGTCGGGCAGTTGCGGGGCGTCTCCGGGGCCGGGCGCGGGGCTGCCGCCCCTGAACTGCGCCAGCAGCGCGTTCGCCGCCGTTGCGGTGAAGTGGGCGCGGCCCTCCTTCACGTCTCTCACCGCGGCGACCAGCTGGTCCGCGGTGAACTCGCCGTGCACGAGGTAGCCGCCGGCACCCAGCCGCAGCGCTTCCTGGACGATGGCGTTCTCCCGGCTGTACGTCAGCATCATCACCGGCGCCGCCTGGACCAGGTAGGGCAGCGCCGAGAGGCCGTCGACACCCGGCATCCGGACGTCGAGCAGGATCACGTCCGGGCGGTGCTCGTGCGCCGCGTACAGGGCCTGCTGCCCGTCGGCGGCCTCTGCGACGACCTGGATGTCGTCCCGGCCGTCGAGCAGAACCGTCAGTCCGGCTCGGACCACGGGATTGTCGTCGGCGACGACGACCCGCAGCGGGGCCTGCGGAGGGGGACTCTGGGGCTGTGCGGGGAAGGGTGGGGCCGACTGAGGGACGGGAACATGAGCGGGTGTGTGCTCCGAGTGGAGCGGAGCCGTATGGGACGACGTGTGCTGTGAGACATGCGGGGTGACGAACTGCTGCCCCGATGTACGGGAGATCTCGTCCGGCATCTTGCGGCCTCCTCTCAAGGGTTGGGGACTGTGTGTGTGGGGGGAGCGGGCTCAGGTGCCGGCCGCCGGGACCGTCGCGGTCGGATCGGCGGGCAGGATGGCGGCGACGGGCAGGTCCAGGCGCACCTCGGTGCCGGAGGTCGTACGCCCGCGGCCGATGCGGATGCGCGCGCCGATCCCGGCCGCGCGCTCGACCATGCCCACCAGACCGAAGTGACCGGCTCTGCGCAGCCCGTCGAGCGTGGTGCCGGGCGGCAGACCGCTGCCGTTGTCGAGGACGCTGACGCGCAGCACTCCGTCGGCGATCCCGGTCTCGACCGTCACCTGGGTCGCGTTCGCGTGGCGGTGGCTGTTCTCCAGCGCCTCCGAAGCGACGGTGAGCATCTGGCGGGCGACGGCGTACGGGACGGGCGGCACGGGAGCGCTGCCCGTGCGCCGGAACTCCGTGGTGATCCCGGAGCGGCGTCCGAAGTCGGTGACGCGGGCGGAGAGTTCTCCGGCGAGGTCCACGCCGGAGGCCTGCAGATCGCCCTCGCGACGGAGGTCGCTGAGCAGCTCGCGGGACTCGGCGGCGGCGCGGCGTGCGGACCGGGCGACCAGTTCGGCCTGGTGCTTGACGGTGAGGGGGTCCATCCGGTCGGCCGTCGAGGCGAGACCGTCGGCGGCGAGTGCGAGGCCGTGCAGGGTCTTGGCCACCGAGTCGTGCATCTCGCGGGCCAGGCGCGCCCTTTCGCCGCCCACGGCCTCGTTCACGGCGAGCCGCGCACGGGCCTCGGTGAGCGCCTGGCTGGCCGAACCGAAGCGGAGCAGGAGGTTGCGCAGGGTCACACCGATGGCACCGGTCACGACGCAGAGCCCCGGCAGCAGCAGGGAGGTGCGGATGGTGGCCTCAGCGTGGGAGTCGGCGCCGTAGACCGCGAACAGGACCAGCGCCTGGAGGCAGGCGAAGAAGGCCGCTCCACGCCAGCCGTAGGCGAGCCCGGCCAGCAGCGGCGTGCAGATCGTGACGTAGCCCAGTGTGCTCTCCGGGCCGGCAGTGATGAGCAGCAGGGCGCCGAAGAGGGCGTCCACGGCGAGCAGCCAGGGGTGGCGCAGCAGTAACGGACCGAACCGCTCCCAGTCGCGGAAGAGTCCATACGACACCATGAAGGTGACCAGCACGCCGGACGCGACGAGATAGGTGGGCACTCCCGCCCTCGCCGATCCGAGCGCGAGCGGGGTGGACAGCGCGATCATCGCCAGCCGGAAGCCGAAGACCTGACGGCACAGCGCCTGAAGGGCGTTGATCTGGATCGCGAGCGTCGGAGTGCGGTCCGGATTGTCCGCGGCACGGGCCAGGGAGGCCGTCCCGAGGCCTCCGGCTATCCTCCCGATCTGCAGTGCCACTGCTGTTCCCCCTCCGCGTCCACGGTCAGCCTCCAACCGAGCTGAAGTCGGCGTTCGCGCCGTACACGAAGGCCGCGACCAGCAGGATCATGGTGGCCGGGACCATGATCGAAGTGATGGTGAGCGTGGCCTTCGGGACGGCCTTGGCTGCTCGCCGGCGTGCGTTCTGCGCGTCCGTGCGGCGCATGTCGTTCGCGATCTGGATGAGCGTGTCGACGATCGGCGCACCGAGCTCCTCACCCTGCTGGAGCGCGGTGACGAACTGCGCCACCTGCTCGGAGTCATTGCGCTTGCGCAGTTCGTCGAAGGCCTGACGGCGGCTGACGCCCATGTCCATCTGCCGCAGCGTGATGCGGAGTTCGTCGGCCCAGGGCCCCTCGTACTTGTCGGCGACGCGCTCCAGCGCCTCACGGAAGCCGAGACCGGCGCTGACGACGACGGCGAGGACGTCGAGGAAGTCCGGGAGGGTCCGTTCGATCTGGTCCTTGCGCTGCCGGATGGCGGCGAAGATGCCGATCTCCACCCAGAAGAGCCCGAACGCGATCATGAAAAGGGCGAGGAACGTCTGGCCGCGCAGGATCATGGCGAAGGCGCCGAAGAGTCCGAGGAACCCGTAGACGGCCCTGCGTGCGGCATACCGGTCGATGGTGAGACCGCCGGGATTGCCCGCGAGGTCGATCTTGCGGCGGACCTTGTTGACCCGGGCGGGCCCCATCATCCGCAGGACGGAGGGTGCGTACCGCATTCCCAGGCGGTCGACGGCCGAGCCGACCGCGGTGGTCCGGCTCGCACCGACCTCCAGCGCGACGGCGAGATCGCCGGGGAGTTTGGCGTCGGCGCGGTACATGCGGATGCCGTGGAAGGCGCCCGCGACACAGAGTGCGATCGCCAGGGCGAGGACGAGACCGGTCATTGTTGTGCCCTCTCCCTCAGATGTCGATCTTGGACAGGCGGCGGATGACGAAGACCCCGACGCCGTACATCACCAGCGCGGCGACGACTGCGACCTGGCCGAGGAAAGACGTGGTCATCCGGTCGATCGCGCCCGGCATCACCTTGTCCAGGAGCAGCAGCGCGCCCAGTCCCATCACGGGCACCGCGTAGGCGGTCATGTTGACCTGCGACAGCTGGGTGCGGACCTCACGCCTGGTCTCCTTGCGCTCCTCCAGGGTCTCGGTGAGGTTGCGCAGCGAGCCGACGACGGTGCCGCCTGCCCGGTTCGACAGGACCAGCGTGGTGACGAGTACGACGAGCTCCCGGGAGGGCAGCCGGTCGGCGAGCTCGCCGAGGGCGTCGTCGATGGAGTGGCCGACGGCCAGCTTGTCCGCAACCCGTCCGAGCTCCTCGCCCGCGGGTGCCTCCAGCTCCTCCGCGGCCATCGACAGAGCCGTACGCAGGGCGAGTCCGGCCTGGGTGGCGTTGGCGAGGATCCGGGAGAGCTCAGGCAGCTGGTTGATGAACTTCTCTATGCGCTTGTTCCGCTGCCAGGTGAGGAACCCGAACGCGGCCCAGATGCCCAGCAGTCCGGCGATGGGCCCGAAGAACGAGGCGAACACCGCCTGTGCGAGGAACCACAGAGCGAGGATTCCGGCGACCATGTAGACGAGGAACTCGCCCGGGGTGATGTCGAGACCCGTGGCCGCGAGCCGCAGCTCGATCTTCCTGCCGAGGCTGGTGCTGCGGAGCCTGCGGTCGACGCCGCGGAAGCGTCGGCGGCGCCCGGTGAAGCCCTCGAGCTGGCCCGTCTGGGAGAGCCGGTCGACGAGCGCCTGACGCTGGGCCTTGCCCGAGGAGTAGGCGTGTACGCCCATGACTCCCAGCACGCCGAACAGAAGCGTGCCGCCGATCGTGAGCAGAGCGAGATTGTCCATGTCGGTCTACCTACTTGGCCTCTCGGGTGGCGAGCTGGTCCTCGTGTGTTGCGACGCCGAATGCCTGTGGGACGGGCTGACTGGCCATGAAGAGACGGTCGGCGAGGCGGCGCGGGAGCGGGAAGTACTGGAACTCGCCGTACACACGACCGTCGGGGGCCATCGGCCGGGCGTTGAACCGGGCGACGGTCGCGAGCCTGAAGGGCTCCCGGCCACGTGAGTCGAGCATCGCGATCTCGGTGATCTTTCGCGCGCCGTCGGCGTTACGGGTCAGCTGGACGACGCAGTCGACCGCGCTGTTGATCTGGTCGCGCAGCGCCTCGAAGGGGATCTTCACCTCGGACATGGAGGCCAGCGTCTGCAGCCGCATGATCGCGTCCTCGGCGCTGTTGGCGTGAACGGTCGCGAGGGAGCCGTCATGACCCGTCGACATTGCCTGGAGCATGTCAAGCGTTTCGCCACCGCGGACCTCACCGACGATGATGCGGTCGGGGCGCATACGCAGCGAGTTGCGGACCAGGTCGCGGATGGTGATCTGGCCCTTGCCCTCGACGTTGGGCGGGCGGGACTCGAGACGGATCACATGCTGCTGCTGGAGCTGGAGCTCGGCGGAGTCCTCGATGGTGATGACCCGCTCGCCCTCCGGGATGAGTCCGGACAGCGCGTTCAGCAGCGTCGTCTTTCCGGTACCCGTGGCTCCGGACACGATGATGTTGAGCCTGGACTGGACGAGCGCGGAGAGCAGATACAGCATCGGCTCGTCCAGCGAGCCGAACCCGATCATCTCGCTGAGGGTGAACGCCCTGGGGAAGCGGCGGATCGTGAGCGTGGCGCCGGAGAGGGCCAGCGGCGGAATGATGACGTTCACACGCTCGCCGGAGGGCAGCCGGGCGTCGACCATCGGGTTCGACTCGTCGACACGGCGGTTGACCGTGGAGACGATCCGCTCGATCGTCTGCATCAGCTGTTCGTTGGAGGCGAAGCGCATCGGCAGCAGTTCGACCCGGCCGCCGCGCTCGACGAAGATCTGGTCGGGTCCGTTCACCATGATTTCGGTGATGGACGCGTCCTCCAGCAGGGGCTCCAGGACGCCCAGTCCGAGGGCCTCGTCGACGACGCGGCGGATGAGCTGGGACCGCTCGGTCGCCGAGAGGACCGGGCCCTCACGGCTGATGATGTGCCCGAGTACGCGCTCCAGCCGCGCCCGGCGCTCGGCCGTGGCCAGCGCCGACATCTCCGCGAGGTCGATCTCCTCGAGGAGCTTGGCACGGTACGTGGCCACCAGGTGGCCGTCGTCCCGGCCGCCTCCTCGCTCCTCGGGGGCGGTGATGCGTGCCCTCAGGCTCATGTGCGTAACTCCTCGGTCGTACGGGGTGGTGGTGCTTTTTGGCGCTCTTCGGTGCTCTCCGGTGCTCCCCGGGTCAGTCGCTCGGCATGGTGGAGCTGCGCTCGGCGTCGCCCCAGTCGGTGATGCCGGGGACGAGCGATGGGATCTTGATCTTGACGGTGACGGTCACCTCGCTGCCGCCGCTCCGGGGGTTGTAGTCGAACTCGTCGAAGCCGTCCTGCAGCCAGTTGCTGACGGCCTGACGGGCCGTGTACTCCCCCTGGGTCCGGAAGTCGTCGTCGGTCTCGGCACGTGCGCCGGCGCGCGCCGCGGTGCCGGCCTGCGATGCGGCGTAGAAGGCGATGCCCAGCTGGATCGCGCCGAGGCCGAGGATCAGCAGCAGCGGCAGAAAACCGGCGAATTCGAGGGACACGATGCCGCGGTCGCGCCGGTCACGCCGGTCACGCCGGTCACGCCGGTTGTGGATATGCGTACGCATGCCGTCAGCCCTCCTCGACGAAGGCGGCTTCGCCCTTGACCGTGAAGGGGAAGCTCACGGTGCCGGGGAAGAGAATCGGAACCTCCAGCTCGACATCGGCCTTGTAGAGACCGTCGAACCCGTTGCCAACACCGCAGTTGATGTCCGAGCCGTCCAGCCACGAGCCCAGCTGGCTCTCGACGGTTTCGCGGCACTTCTGGTCACGCTGGCCCGCAGCAACCGCTCCGGTCCTCGCACCCTCGTCCGCCGCGTTGCCCGCGAGGATGTACGTGTAGCCCAGCAGGGCGCACTGCCACAGCAGGACACAGACGACGATGATCAGCGGGAACAGGCCGAGGAACTCTACGGCGACCTGGCCGCGGTCATGCTCTCGGCGGCCGCTACGGCCGTGTGCCGTGGCGTAAGCGGCGGGTGGTGCGCTCAGCACGCGCATCGCTCAACTCTCCCCCTCGAATCGACTGCCTCGTCGGCGTCGCAGGCCGACGGAGCCCCGGTCGTTGCGGAACTTTCCGGCTTTCTCGTTGCCCTCGGGCATCTTGACGATTCCCAGCTCACCGGCCAGTCCCCACAGCGCCTGTTTCACGGTGGACCTGGTCTCGAGGTCCTGCATCCGGCCGGCGTCGACGGCCGACTGCAGTTCCTTGAAGTTGGCGGGGACGACCGACCGGGCGACCCGGGTGCCGGTGATCCTCTCCACGAGCGGGGGCTGGATCTCCGTGTTCCGTATGAACCGGTTGACCAGCGTGATGGTTTCCTCGGCCTTGCGGATCTGCAGCCGGTCCCAGAGCCGGACCAAGCGCTTGGCCGCACGGACGGCGACGACGTCCGGGGTGGTCACAAGCAGGGTGATGTCGGCCATTTCGATGGCTGCCGCGTTGGCACCGTTCATCTGCGTACCGCAGTCGATGATCACGACCTCGTAGCGGTTGCGCAGCGCGCTCACGATCTGTCGTACGGACCTGTCGGTGACTTCCTCGCCCCGCTCGCCCTCTCCGGGTGCCAGCAGCAGTCCGATGCCGGTCTGGTGGCTGAAGACGGCGTCCTGCAGCACTCGCGGCGAGATGTCCTGGATGCTCGCGAGGTCCACGATCGAGCGGCGGAACTGCACGTCCAGGTAGGACGCCACGTCGCCGCCCTGCAGATCCATGTCGGCCAGCGCGGTGTTCATCCCGGACGCCCGGGCGGCCAGGGCGAGCTGGACGGCGGTGACCGTGGCGCCCACGCCGCCCTTGGCCCCGGAGACGGTGAGGACGGTGCCACCGGGTCCGGTGAACACGTCGCCGCCCTGCCCCAGGTGGCGGCGTACGCCGACCGACCACGAGGCCGCGGACTGCACCCGCTGGACCAGCTCCTCGTACGACAGCGGCAGTCCGACCAGACCGCGCGCGCCGGAGTCCATGGCCGCGGAGTAGAGACCCGGGCTGGCGTCCGCCGTGACCAGAACGACCCCGACCGCGGGGAAGCGGAGGGCCACCTCCCGGATCAGCTCGAGCGCCGGAACCGGCCCGATCCGCTCATGAACCAGCACGACCTCGGGGAGCTCGTCGATCGACTCGGCGGCCAGCCTTGCGAGCGTGTCGATGAGCGAGGTCGAATCACCGACCGGCCCCGCCGGCTCCGCCTCAGGAAGCTGGCTGAGGAGGGTGGTGATGGATCGGGCGGCGTCGGCGTCACCGACGGCCGGGAGGATTCTGGTGCTCATACGGCCCTCACTTGTCCCCTTCGAGGGTGTACTTGCCCTCACCCGGGCGCAGCGTGGTCGGGCTTCCCTTGGCCAGGAGGGCGAGACGCACGTGCTCCGCGAAGGACTCGGCGTACGCGACGCGCTGGGCGTCCTTGGTGTTCAGGGCGAAGGTGATGGGCACGGCCTCGGTGGCCGCACGGTCCCTGTCGTCGCCCTTGGGCTCCAGGGCGGTCAGCCGCCCGACGTCGATGACCTTGGCGTTGGCGACGATGATGCGGGACTCGTTGTTGGCGCCGTCCTTGTCGCCCCCGAACGTGGCGAAGATGTTGACGGTGTCCCCCGGGGTGATCTTGCCCGCGACACCCGTGGCGGCATCGATCATGATGGCGATCTCCTGCTCGCCGTTCTCCAGTGCCGGCCGCTTGACGATCATGTCGTCCTGGAGCAGAGAGCCCTTGCGCAGCTGAGTGACGGCGATCTTGCCGTCGACCACCGATATGTCGGTCACCGCGTTCCGCGAGAGCCAGCGCTTCGGCATCTTGATCTTCTCGAACTGGCCCGGCTGCAGTGCGGTGTACGGAGCCACGTCCGATTTGATGCGGTACGCATCCACCTCCGGCCCGACCTTGGAATTCACATCACTGATCACCGAGAGCACGCCGACGAACGCGCCGAAGGCGCAGAGGACCGAGAGGAGCAGAAGAATGACGCCGCGGCGTTGCCGTGAATTCATGAGGAGGACAACCTCGCTGGGAGACGTGGACTGACGGAGCGGACAACCAGAAGGCGGCACGATCGGACCGAGGCCTGCGCCGGGGCATCCCGCCACCGGCCTGATCGGCCGCCCGAGGGCGGCTATGACCCGTGGTGCATAGGTGTTCCGTGGTTCAGGACACCAGGAGCGGGTGTTTGGTTCTCGGCCGGCGCCAGCGGCGCGGAGCAGAATCCGCAGCGGTCACCGATGAGTTCGATTCCGCACCAGGAACATGTCTCCCGTCTCACGGACGCGACCAGCTGGTAGACGACGGAGATATCAGGGAGATAGGCAGCGAATTCGATCATCTTCGGGGTGCCCCACCAGCGTGCCGAATCGGCTGGTAGCGCGGCCTCCTGCACGCCCTGGACGTGCCAGGCCGGAGCGAGGGTCGTGGTCACCCAGTCGCTCTGCAGCTGTCCGCTCGCCATGAGCAGCCGGGTGCCGAACTCGGGTCCCGCGAGCTGACCGCCGCCGATCTTGACCAGCTGCGGAGTGGGGTTCGCCAGCACGCCGAACTGCGAACCGGGCACCCATGACTTGGCGTGTGACTTGAGACTCACCGGCACCCGGTCCAGCTTCGCGACCGAGTTGAGCAGAGCGCCCGCGTAGATGTAGTGGGAGAGCAACCGCGCGGCGGAGGCCACGATTCCGGCACTGAAGTCGCAAATGGAGAGCTGCCGCAGCTGCCGTACGAGGACGGCGATCCCCAGCGGCGGCAGGTCCAGCTTCATCAGGGCGATGCGGTCGCTCTCCAGCACGGAGCGGACCGTGTGCAGTCTGCGTTGGTGCGCGAGCGGGATCGAGGCGGGGTAGAGCGCCACCACGTAGCCGTGCTGCTCCAGCAGCACCTGCATGTCGGCGAGTGCGGCGTCCAGCGGCTGCACATCGGGCGACGGCAGCAGCGCGGCTGTGGGCGTCTGCTGGTCCGTTGGCGGTAGCACCAGGTCAGCACTGGTGACGGCTATTGCGGTCGGCACGCTCATTCCCCGTTCAGCTCCAGCCGCCGGGGGTTCCCGGCGACCGCAGTTCTCCCTGCTCGTGCTCCTGCCTCAGCACTTTATCCGCGTCCTACGGGGCAGAGAACACCTTTCTGATCGCTGCCGGGCAACGCTCACGACATGCACACAGGCAAAGCCGGACGAACTCGTCAGTTGTTAACTCATCCATAACTCAAACGAATTACGGCCCGGAGCCTCCGATTCCAGGACCCGAATGAGCGAACCTGCCGGATAACCCGTACCAAGATCGAAAAGGCGCGCGAATTGACACGTGCGCACGAAGCATGTGGATCCAGTTGAGTTGGAGTTCCACCGATCCGGCGGCGAGGCCGCTCGGGTCGATGACGGCGCGCTCATTGATCAATTTCACGCCGGAGGGCGTGCGTACCGACAGCGCAGGCCTCGCCCGCGAACGGCGGTAGCCGCCCGCGACAGAGGCCCCGTAAGCCGGACCGTCCACTGCGCCTGTGCACCGCGCCCTCCCCAGAGCAACGTCAGTGGGCCAATCGCGACCCGGATTGCACACACATCACACGCTGACGGTCACAACCTACACACGGTCGGTCACGAACGGGCCGAAACAGCCCGGTTGACTTCGAGAGATGCTCCCCGCCGCCCGCATGGGCCCGTATACGGCCTTCCTCCAGAGGTCTTGACAACCCGATTGGTCTGGACCAACTTGTACGCCCAGCGGTGGCCACCGTTCCAGCACTCCGAAGCTTCTCCCCCCACACACCGTCAACTCCCCCACCGGAGGCAGCAAGTGGACCGCACCACAGGCGTACGAAGATGGCTCGGCGGAGCCCTGGCGCTGGCCGTCGGCGTCGGGCTCGGGATCGCCGGCGGGGCCGGCACCGCACAGGCCGCGGACGTGAACGTGGCGAAGAACGCCGGGTTCGAGTCGGGGCTCGCCAACTGGACGTGTTCCGGCGGGTCCGGGGCCATCGTGTCGTCGCCCGTGCACGGCGGGGCCGGCGCACTCAAGGGCACGCCCGCCGGGCAGGACAACGCGAAGTGCTCGCAGACCGTGACCGTCAAGCCCAACTCGACGTATCAGCTGAGCGCCTGGGTGCAGGGATCGTACGTGTACCTCGGGGCGAGCGGGACCGGGACCACCGACGTGTCGACCTGGACGCCCGGGGGTTCCACGTGGTCGCAGCTGAGGACCAGCTTCACGACGGGCGCCGGTACGACCTCGGTGACCGTCTACACGCACGGCTGGTACGGGCAGGCCGCCTACTACGCCGACGACATCTCGGTGTTCGGGCCGGACGGGGGCGGCGGCGGTGACCCCGACCCGGTCGTTCCGCCGGCTCCGGCCGGGCTCGCCGTCGGGGCGGTGACCTCGTCGTCCGTGGCGCTGAGCTGGAACGGGGCCTCCGGGGCGACCGGGTACAACGTGTACCGGGACGGCACCAAGGTCCAGTCGGTGACCGGGACCTCGGCCACCGTGACGGGCCTGGCCGCGTCGACCTCGTACCAGTTCCAGGTGACCGCGACCAACGCGGCGGGCGAGTCGCCGAAGTCCGCGGCGGTGACCGGGACGACGTCCGACAACGGCAACCCGGGAAACCCGGCCGTGCCGAAGCACGCACTGACCGGCTACTGGCAGAACTTCAACAACGGCGCCACCGTGCAGAAGCTGCGCGACGTGCAGTCGCAGTACGACATCATCGCGGTCTCGTTCGCCGACTCGACCGCGACGCCCGGCGAGATCACCTTCAATCTGGACCCGGCCGTCGGCTATGGCTCGGTGGACGAGTTCAAGAGCGACATCAGCGCCAAGAAGAGCGCCGGGAAGTCCGTGATCATCTCGGTCGGCGGCGAGAAGGGCAACGTCACGATCAACAGTGACGCCTCCGCGACCGCCTTCGCCAACAGCGCGTACTCCCTGATGCAGCAGTACGGCTTCAGCGGTGTCGACATCGACCTGGAGCACGGCATCAACTCGGCGTATCTGTCGAAGGCGCTGCGCCAGCTCTCGCAGAAGGCGGGCTCCTCACTGGTGCTGACGATGGCTCCGCAGACCATCGACATGCAGAGCACCGGCACCGAGTACTTCAAGACCGCGCTCGCGGTGAAGGACATCCTGACGGTCGTCAACATGCAGTACTACAACAGCGGTTCGATGCTCGGCTGCGACCAGAAGGTCTACTCCCAGGGCTCGGTGGACTTCCTCACCGCGCTCGCCTGCATCCAGTTGGAGGGCGGCCTCGACGCGTCGCAGGTCGGCCTCGGGGTCCCGGCCTCCACCCGTGGCGCCGGCAGCGGCTACGTCGACCCGCAGATCGTGAAGAACGCGCTGGACTGTCTGGCCCGCGGCACCAACTGCGGATCGTTCAAGCCCTCGCGTACGTACCCGAACCTGCGCGGCGCGATGACCTGGTCGACGAACTGGGACGCGACGGCCGGCAACGCCTGGTCCAACGCGGTCGGCCCGCACGTCCACAACCTGCCGTGACCAACCTGCCGCGACCGGCCGGCCGCGAGCAACCAGCGTGACCGATCGGCCCTGACCGATCGGCCCTGACCATCCCCCGACAGGCAGCGTCGCCGCCCCCACCGGCGGCGCTGCCGCCGTGCTGCCCGGCAGGTGCTCAGTACGCGGGCGGGCGGTTCGCGAGATAGAACTGAAGCACCGCGCCGAGCTCTCCGAGCCACTGATGCAGCACGGCCTGGCGGCGGGCGGCGACCCGGCACTCGTAGAGCATGCCGTCGGCATGGGCTACGGCCACCATGAGCACCGTGCCGTGCGGTGCAGGGGCGTGGTGGACGGTCCGGATCACCGACCAGGGGAATTCCATGGTGTGGCCCTGGACCTCCAGGGCCACACCGTTCACGTCGACGATGACGGAGTTGACCTTGTCGTGCACCAGGAACTCCGGCCCGTCGTACGGGGCCTGCCCCGGCCCGCCGTACGGGGCTTGTACCGGCCCGCCGTACGGGGGCTGTACCGGCACGGGTACCGGAGGACCGAAGCCCGGAGGCGGGGGGCCGAAGCCGGGAGGCGGGGGCGGTGCCGCGCCCTGGCTGTGCTGGTCGGGATAGCCGCCGTATGTCATGTCCACCAGTATGGCGGGCCTGTCACCACGGAAGATCGCGCACCTGCTGCACACAGAGCACGACGAACAGCAGTCCGGCCGCGGCCAGCATCCCATTGCTCAGCAGGCCGTTGCGCCACTGGGCGGGCGTACGGGAGGAGTTGAGCAGCCAGATCAGGGTCAGCGCCAGGAACGGCATGAAGAACGCGCCGATCACGCCGTACACGATGACGAGCCCGAACGGCTGGTCGAGGAAGAGCAGGACGATCGGCGGGAAGGTCAGCCAGAGCAGGTACATCCGGAACGCCGGTGACTTCTCGCGGGCGGTCCCGGCCGGGGCGAGGGACGGCCGGTAGTGGCCGACGAAGTCCGCGAACATCAGACTCACTCCGTGCCAGACGCCGATCAGCGAGGTGAAGGACGTGGCGAAGAAGCCGACCAGGAAGAGCTTGGCGGTGGTGGCACCGTAGCGGTCCTCCAGGATCGTGCCGAGGTCCAGCAGGCCCTTGTCGCCCTTGGCGAGCGCGATGCCCGAGGAATGCAGCAGCTCGGCGCCGACGAAGAGCATCGCGACGACGAAGATGCCGGTGGTGATGTACGCGACGCGGTTGTCGAGCCGCATGACCTTCATCCAGCCCGCGTCCTTCCAGCCCTTGGCGTTGACCCAGTAGCCGTACGCGGCGAGCGTGATGGTGCCGCCGACGCCGCCGATCAGGCCGAGGGTGTAGACGAGTGAGCCGTCGGGGAGGACGGGCGCGAGGCCGGCGAGGGCATCGCCGAGATGCGGCGTGACGCGGACCGCCAGATAGACGGTGACCACGAACATCACGCCCACCAGGACCGTCATGACCTTCTCGAAGACGGCGTAGCGGTTGAACCACACGAAGACGAGACCGACGAGGCCGCAGGCGACGGCCCACCACTTGAGGTCCATGACGTCCGGGAAGAGGGCGTCGAGCGGAAGGGCGCTGGAGGACATGGCCGCGGCGCCGTACACGAAGCCCCAGACGACGACGTAACCGACGAAGTAGACCGTGGTCCAGGAGCCGAGGCTGCGCCAGCCGTCGAAGAGGGTGCGGCCGGTGGCGAGATGCCAGCGGCCGGCCGCCTCGGCGAGGGAGATCTTGACAAGACAGCCGATGACGGCCGCCCACAGCAGGGTGTAGCCGAACTTGCTGCCCGCGATCAGCGTCGCGACGAGGTCACCGGCGCCGACGCCGGTCGCCGCGACGACGATGCCCGGGCCGATGAGTCGCCAGCTCGCCTTGCGGGGCGGGGACATTACTGTCCCTTTTTCTGATCCTGTGTCTTCTTCCGTCGTGTCTGTCACGGTTGCGGCCGCCTTTCCCCTCATCATCGAACTCGTGGCCGAAGTGCGCCCTTGACCAGTGCATGCCACACCCCCACCATGTGCCCGTCACATCCGCACCACAAGCACGCCGTTCACGTCGCACTGAGCCACCCCCACACTCCCTACCCAGGAGACAGCATGCGACTTCTCAAACGCGGCAGCGGCCGCAGGTCCGTCACCCGGTCCGCCGCCCTCGCGACCCTGCTCGCCCTCGCCGTGGCGGTCCCTTTCACCGCGACCGCCTCGCCCGCGCCGGAGCCCACGGCCCCCACGGCCTCCGCCGAGACCGAGGAGCAGACCAGGCAGTACGAGATCCACGGCCCGTCCACCGTCGCCGAACGCAACGCCATCGCCGCGACCGGCGTCTCGATCGACGAGGCCCGCGACCACACCGTCGTCATCAGCGCCAACGCCGCCCAGGCGAAGCGGCTCCGCGCACTCGGCCACGAACTCGAAGCCCTGCCCGCGCCGCCGTCGCGCAGGGCGGCGGGCACGGCCGCCGAGCCGTTCGACTTCCCGTCCGCCGACGCGCGCTACCACAACTACGCCGAGATGAACGCGGAGATCGACCAGCGCATCGCGGCCCACTCGAACATCATGAGCAAACGGGTGATCGGCAAGTCGTACCAGGGCCGGGACATCATCGCCATCAAGGTCAGCGACAACGTCGCCACGGACGAGAACGAGCCCGAGGTCCTGTTCACCCACCACCAGCACGCCCGCGAGCACCTCACCGTCGAGATGGCCCTCTATCTGCTGCGTGAGCTCGGCGACGACTACGGCACCGACTCCCGGGTCACCAACGCCGTCAACGGCCGCGAGATCTGGATCGTCCCGGACCTCAACCCGGACGGCGGCGAGTACGACATCGCCACCGGCTCCTACCGCAGCTGGCGCAAGAACCGGCAGCCCAACTCCGGTTCGTCGTACGTCGGCACGGACATGAACCGCAACTGGAACTTCAAGTGGGGCTGCTGCGGTGGCTCCTCCGGCTCCCCCGGCTCGGAGACGTACCGTGGCCGGTCCGCCGAGTCCGCCCCCGAGGTGAAGGTGGTCGCCGACTTCGCACGCTCCCGCGTCGTCGGCGGGAAGCAGCAGATCAAGGCCGGCATCGACTTCCACACCTACAGCGAGCTGGTCCTGTGGCCGTACGGCTACACCAGGTCCGACACCGCCCCGGGCCTGACCCAGGACGACCGCGACGCCTTCGCCACCGTCGGCCGGAAGATGGCCGCGAGCAACGGCTACACGGCCGAGCAGTCCAGCGACCTCTACATCACGGACGGGTCGATCGACGACTGGCTGTGGGGCAACCAGAAGATCTTCGCGTACACCTTCGAGATGTATCCGACGGGCTTCGCGGGCGGTGGTTTCTACCCGCCCGACGAGGTGATCGAGCGCGAGACGAGCCGTAACCGGGACGCGGTGCTGCAGCTGCTGGAGAATTCCGATTGCATGTATCGCTCCATCGGCAAGGAGCAGCAGTACTGCAGCGGAAGCTGAGTCGCAGGTGCGACTGCAGGGCGTCCGGGATGTGAAGTCCCGGGCGCCCCGCGGCTGTACGGCCGTACGCCCGTACAGCCTAGAGAGCCAGACTCAGTGCCGCGGCCACCACGAAGCCCGAGAAGATCAGCTCAGTACGGCGAGGGCGTCGATCTCGATCAGGAGGCCCTTGGGGAGGCCGACGTAGACCGTGGTGCGGGCGGCCGGCACTTCCTCCAGGTTCGCGAAGTACTCGTTGTAAATAGCGTTCATCTCGGCGAAGTGGTCCACATCCGTGAGGTAGACGCGGATCATCATCACGTCGTCCCAGCTCGCGCCGCCCTCCGTCAGGACCGCGGCGACATTGGCGAGGGTCTGGAGGGTCTGCTCGCGCAGGGTCGGCCCGGCGACGGTGGGGGCCGAGCCGGTTCCCTCGCGGTCGGCCGGGAGGAAGCCGACCTGGCCCGCGACCTGGAGGATGTTGCCCTTGCGGACGCCGTGGGAGAACTTGGCCGGCGGGGCGGTGTGGGTGGGGGGCGTGATCGCGGTCTTCTCGGTCATGCGGTGTCCTTCGGTGGGCCGGTCTCTTACGAATGGGGGGCAGTGCCTGAGTACTCCCGGGTGATGGCGTCGGCGGTGCGGCGCACCAGCGGGAGGAGGGTGAGAAGTTCCTCGGCGGTCACGACGACGTTCGGCGCGGAGACCGACATGGCGGCGACGACGCGGCCGTCCGCACCGCGGATGGGAGCTCCGATGCAGTTGATGGACTCCTCGTGGCCACCGAGGTCGGTGGCCCAGCCCTGTTCGCGTACGGTCGCCAGTTCCTTGAGGAAGGCGCCGGCGTTCGGGATCGAACGGGACGTGTACATGGGGTAGTCGAGGCGCTCGGCGAGGACGCGGCGCTCGGCTTCCGGCAGGTCGGCGAGGAGCAGTTTCGCCACGGCCGCGACGGTGAGGGCGACGGGCTTGCCGATGCGGGAGTACATCCGGACCGGGTAGCGGCTCTCGACCTTGTCGATGTAGAGGACCTCGTTCTCCTCGTGGACGGCGAGGTGGACCGTGTGGCCGCACTGCTCGTTGAGGGCGACGAGGTGGGGGTGGGCGATCTCGCGGATGTCGAGGTTCTCGACGGCTTCCTGGGCGAGGGCGAAGAGGCGGGCGCCGAGGCGGTAGCGCTGGTCCTGCTGGCGGTAGACGAGACCGTGCTGGTGGAGCGTACGCAGCAGCCGCAGCGCGGTGGACTTGTGGACGCCGAGCCGCTCGGCGACCTGGCCGAGGTCTGCGGGGCCCTGCGCGAGCAGCGGCAGGATGCTGAGCGCGCGGTCGACGGTCTGGCTCATGACGTACGTACCTCCTCCGTGGCCTGCGCGGCTGCGGTCCAGCCGGGGCCGAGGTGAAGTCTCCCCCAGCCCTCGCCGTCGAGGGCGACGAGGCGGTCGGCATACGGGGTGGGCGGCGGGGTCCCGAGGTCGCCGGGGACGGTGAGGGCGGCGGCGGCCATGAGATGTCCGTGGCGGAGCCGGTCCCGCGTGGGCAGTCCGCGGAGGGTCGCGGAGAGGAACCCGGCGGCGAAGGCGTCTCCGGCACCGACGGGGGCGACGACGGTGACGCGCGGGGCGGGTACGTGGGTGACGGTGTCGGGGGGCACTTCATTCTGAGCCCCGCCGGCGTTTGAGGCGCGGGGGTCCGGGGGCAGAGCCCCCGGTTCGGGAAGGGGCGGGGTGGGGAATGGCTCCGCGCAGCGGCTGAAGGCCACCGCGCCCCCCGCACCCTGCTTCACCACCAGCACCGCAGGCTCCTGGAGCGCCTCCCTGATCGCCTTCGCGCCGCGCAGGCCCCACGCCTCTCCCGCCTCGTCCTCGCCGACGAAGACGACGTCGGCGCCGCGGGCGAGGTCGAGGAGGACGGCGGGGTCGTCGTGCCGGAGTCCGGGGCGGTGGTTGACGTCGAACGAGACGAGCGGGCGGCCGGGGCGTGGGGCGGTGAGGGTGCGCATCAGGGCGAGGCAGTCGGGCGAGAGGGCCGCGGTGATGCCGGAGAGGTGGAGGACGCGCGCGCCGGCGAGGTCCTCGTAGGGGACGTTGGCCGGGGACATCGCGGACGCCGCCGAACTCGCACGGTAGTAGAGGACCTCGTGGGCGTCCGTCGCGCGGTCGGTGGCCGTCCGGAAGTAGATGCCGGTGGGGCGCGTGGCGTCCCGGCGGACCGCGGTGGTGTCGACGCCGTACGCCGCGACCGCCGCGATCAGGTGGTCGCCGAAGCCGTCCGCCCCGACCCGGCTGACCCACTTCACCGCGTGCCCGGCCGCCGACAGCGCGCACGCCACGTTCGACTCCGCGCCGCCGATGGTGCGGGCGAAGGACGGCACGTCGGCGAGGCGGCCCGGCCGCGACGGCAGGAACGTGACCATGGACTCGCCGAGGCAGACGACGTCCACGACGTCACCGTCGACGGCTGCGGCTCCGGTCACCCTGGCACTCCTCGCTGGTCCTGTGGGTCCATTGACCCGGCGTCCGCTCGGATGTTAGACAGCGTCAAGCGATATGCGCAACGACTGTTGCATATACTGCAACACGCTCCTGAAGGAGGCTCATATGCCCGCCGACAGCGCCGCCCAGCGGCTCGCCGAGCTGGACCGCGAGCCCGTCGACCACCGCTTCAAGGCGCTGCCGCCCGACGCGGAGGGCCTCACCGTCGGCGAGCTGGCCGCCCAGCGCCGCAACCTCTTCACCGGCGGCTTCACCACCCCCGTCCTCGCGCTGTCCGCGGAGTCCCTGGAGCACAACCTCGCCCTTCTGGAGACCTACACCGAGCGCCACGGCCTCGCGTTCGCCCCGCACGGCAAGACCTCCATGTCCCCTCAGCTCTTCGCCCGCCAGCTGGAGCGCGGCGCGTGGGGCATCACCGCCGCCGTCCCGCACCAGGTCCGCGTCTACCGCGCCTTCGGCATCCGGCGCATCTTCCTCGCGAACGAGCTGGTCGACCCCGTGGCGCTCCGCCGGCTCGCCACCGAGCTGGACGGCGACCCCGACTTCCGCTTCGTCTGCTACGCCGACTCGGTCCGCGGTGTCGAGCTGATGGACGAAGCCCTGCGCGACAGCGGCGTCGGCCGCCCGCTGGACGTCGTCGTCGAGCTCGGCGCGGGCGAGACCGCCCGTACCGGTGCCCGCTCCGACGCCGACTGCGCCGCCGTCGCCGACGCGGTCGCCGCCACGAGCACCCTGCGCCTGGTGGGCGTCGCCGGATACGAGGGCGAGGTCCCGGACGCGACGTCCGAGCGGGTACGGGACTGGCTCCGCCGCCTCACCGCTCTCGCCGCGGCCTTCGACAAGGACGGACGCTTCGCCGACGCCCCCGAGATCGTCGTCAGCGCGGGCGGCAGCGCCTGGTTCGACGCGGTCGCCGAGGTGTTCGCGGAGCTCCCCGAACTGTCCCGCCCCGTGCTGAAGCTGCTGCGCTCCGGCGCGTACGTCTCCCACGACGACGGTCACTACAAGCACCTCACCCCCTTCAACCGGGTCCCGCAGGAGGGCGCGCTGGAGCCGGCGTTCCGGCTCTGGGCCCAGGTCGTCTCCCGGCCCACCCCTCAGCAGGCCTTCACCAACGCGGGCAAGCGCGACGCCGCGTACGACCTCGACCTCCCCGAGGCCCAGGTCGTCCGGGACGCCCGCGACGGCGAGATCCGCCCGGCCACCGGCATCACCGTCACCGGCCTCTCCGACCAGCACGGCTGGGTCCGCACGGAGGAGGGCGCAGACCTGGAGGTCGGCGACTGGCTCGGCATGGGCCTTTCCCACCCGTGCACGTCGTTCGACAAGTGGCAGCTGATCCCTCTGGTGGAGGCGGACGGCACGGTCGTCGACTACATCCGCACGTTCTTCTGAGCGCCCCTACATCCGTACGTTCTTCTGAGCGCCTCCGAGCACGGGAGCAGGAGCCCGCACATGGACCTCGTCATCCGCGACGTACGCGTCATCGACGGCACCGGCGGTGCCTCCTACCGCGCCGACGTCGCCCTCCAGGACGGCCGGATCAGCGAGATACGCCGCGAGGGCGAAGGGCCGCGTCCCACCGCCCGCCGCACCCTCGACGCGCGCGGCCTCGCCCTCTCCCCCGGCTTCGTCGACATGCACGCGCACAGCGACCTCGCGCTGCTCCGCGACCCCGACCACAGTGCCAAGGCCGCCCAGGGCGTGACCCTCGAAGTCCTGGGCCAGGACGGCCTGTCGTACGCGCCGGTGGACGACCGCACCCTCGCCGAGGTCCGCAGGTCCATCACCGGCTGGAACGGCGGCGCGCCCGAGGACACCTCCGTCGACTTCGACTGGCGCACGGTCGGCGAGTACCTCGACCGCCTGGACCGGAACTTCGAAGGCCAGGGCATCGCCGTCAACGCCGCGTACCTCGTCCCCCAGGGCACGGTCCGTATGTACGCCGTCGGCTGGGACGACCGCCCGGCCACCGACGCCGAACTCCGGCGCATGAAGCAGCTCGTCGCCGAGGGCCTGGAGCAGGGCGCCGTCGGTATGTCCTCCGGACTCACCTACACGCCCGGCATGTACGCGCAGGACGCCGAGCTCACCGAGCTGTGCCGGGTCGTGGCGGCCTACGACGGCTACTACTGCCCGCACCACCGCTCGTACGGCGCCGGCGCCCTGGAGGCGTACGAGGAGATGGTCGCCCTCACCCGCGACGCCGGCTGCGCCCTCCATCTCGCCCACGCCACCATGAACTTCGGTGTGAACAAGGGCCGCGCCCCGGAGCTGCTGGCCCTGCTCGACGAGGCGCTCGACGCGGGCTCCGACATCTCCCTCGACACGTACCCGTACACCCCGGGCTGCACCACGCTCGTCGCGACGCTGCCGAGCTGGGCGAGCGAGGGCGGCCCCGAGGCGACGCTGGCGCGCCTGCGGGACGACCAGGCCGCCGAGCGGATCCGCCACCATCTGGAGGTCATCGGCTCGGACGGCTGCCACGGCGTGCCCGTCGAGTGGGACACGATCGAGATCTCGGGTGTGAGCGACCCCGGGCTGGCGTCGTTCGTGGGCAGGACGATCCAGCAGTCGGCCGGGATGCGCGGCGAGGAGCCATGGGTCACGGCCCGCCGCCTGCTCGTCGCCGACCGGCTCGGCTCGACGATCCTCCAGCACGTCGGCCACGAGGAGAACGTCCGGGCGATCATGCGCCACCGTGTGCACACCGGAGGCTCGGACGGGATCCTCCAGGGCTCCAAGCCGCATCCGCGGGCGTACGGCACCTTCCCGCAGTACCTCGGCCGCTACGCCCGTGACCTGGGCGTCCTCTCCCTGGAGGAGACGGTCGCCCACCTCACCTCGCGCCCGGCGGCCCGGCTGCGCCTCCCCGACCGGGGCCTGGTGCGCGAGGGCTACCGCGCGGACCTGGTCCTCTTCGACCCGGACACGGTCGCAGCCGGATCCACGTTCGACGCCCCGCGCACCCTCCCGGCCGGCATTCCGCATGTCCTGATCGACGGGCGTTTCGTCATCGAGGACGGGAAGCGTACGGACGTACTGGCCGGGAAGGCGATCCGCAGGACGCCGTGAGCGGTCAGGGCCTGGGCAGCGTGCAGCCCGGACGGCCCAGGTCGATCTTGTTGCCGACGCCGATGCACGGGACGATGATGTATGTCTGCTGGCCGTAGTTGATGCCCTCGCGGACGGTCACGTTGCCGTTCTCGTCGACCTCGCAGGGATTGTTGTCCGTGCAGCGGCCGCCGTCCTCGTTCCCGGTGTTGTTGACGGCGACGACCTTGCCGGTGGCGTCGTCGATGACGGGCGAGCCGGAGGTACCGCCGATGGTGTTGCAGGACGAGGTGTAGCGGACCGAGTCCTTCCAGGTCCACGAGCCTTCCTTCAGGCGGTAGGCGAACCCGTCGATGTCACAGCTGTAGATCCGCTTCCAGTAGCCGGAGACCACCTTGATGGCCTTGCCTGCGACCGGGTGCGCCGCGTCCAGCTCCAGCGCCTTGATGCGGTACCGGCTCTCGATCTGTGCGTACGTGGTGGTGAGTTCGTAGAGCGAGACGTCGGTGTCGGTCATCGTCCCGTACGCGATCTTGCTTGCCCGGAGCGTGCCGACTCTGTTCCCGGCGGAGTTGAGGAGTCCGAAGGAGCGGGACGAGGGACGGTCGACGATGACCTGGCCGGGTGCGGGGAAGCCGGTCTCCAGGCAGTGGCCGTTGGAGAGTACGAGGGCGGGGTCGTCCGGCTGCGAGTCGGGCGTACGGACCACGGAACCGGAACAGTTGCTGAGCGCGACGGTCCCGGCGAAGTCGACGGCCTTGACCTGGGTCCCGGTGTCGGCGGGGGGCGTCGACGCGATCGCGGGTGCGGCACCCGCTCCTAAGAGCGCGAGAGCGAGGAGCGCGGCGGCGAGAGGCTTGTTCATGTGGGGGTCCCCTCTTGCGACGTGAGTGACCGGAGTGAATCCGGAGTTGTCATGCGCATTGTCGAGGGGCCAACTCACACCATCAAGGCATCCTTTTCGGCCAAGGAAGGAGCCGTCGTCGGCGGCGGCGGCGAGCCACCCGCGTGGGCCTGCCCGACTGGCATTACGTCAGGCGTTCACCGCGCGACGGTCCTCCAGGGTGTCCGTCGCCGAACCCGTGCGCTGCATCCGCTGCCACCGCAGGCGGTTGCCCATCAGGGCCGTGACCACCGACTGGACGACGACCAGGTACATCAGCTGCCGGTAGACGAAGATCTGGAGCGGCAGCGTCCACAGGGGCTCGAACTTCTCCCGGTCCAGGCGCAGTGCGTACACCGCGCTGAAGACCTGGACCGCGGTGAAGGCCAGCCAGACCGCCGCCGCCTGACCCGCGCCCTGGAACAGCAGTCCGTACAGGGCGAAGACGTCGACGAGCGGGGCGAGCAGCGGCAGGACCGTCTGGAACAGCAGCAGATAGGTCAGACCACGGCGGCCGAGCTTGCCCCCGGCGCCCCGCTCCAGCAGCGCGCCGCGGTGCTTCCACATGGCCTGCAGCGTGCCGTAGCACCAGCGGTAGCGCTGCTTCCACAACTGCCGCACCGTCGAGGGGGCCTCGGTCCAGGCGATGGCCGACTCCTCGTAGACCACGCGCCAGCCGGCCCGGCCCAGGGCCATGGTGAGGTCGGTGTCCTCGGCCAGGGTGTCCTCGCTGACGCCGCCCACCCGCAGGAGCGCGTCACGGCGGAACGCCCCGATCGCGCCCGGAACGGTGGGCATGCACTCCATGACGTCGAACATGCGGCGGTCGAGGTTGAAACCGATGACGTACTCGAGGTGCTGCCAGCGGCCGAGGACGCCCTGCCGGTTGCCGACCTTGGTGTTGCCGCTGACCGCGCCGACGCGCGGGTCGGAAAGCGGCTGGATCAGGTTGAAGACCGCGTCGGGCTCGAAGACCGTGTCACCGTCGATCATGACGACGATGTCGAAGTGGGCCCAGGCCAGCCCGGTGTTGAGGGCGGCGGCCTTCCCGGAGTTGTTCTGGCGGATCACCATGACCCGGCGGTCGTCGATCGACTCGGCGATCTCGAAGGTCCGGTCGGTGGAGCCGTCGTCGACCACGATGATCTGGACGGCCTGGTGACTGGAGGCGAGCAGCGAACGCACCGTCGCCTCGATACCCGCTTCCTCGTTGTACGCGGGGACGATCACCGAGACCGGGTCGGTGAGCGGTGGGAAGCGTGGCCCGCCACGACGCCGGGAGCGCCTGCCCCGTACGCGCTTCACATGCACACGGGCGACGGTGAACAGCATCACCAGCCGGGCCGCGGTGATCACACCGGCCACGAGCAGGAACCAGGTCATGCCGTCGGCGAAGGCCCGGGACGCCTGCTGGGCGCGGACGACGGCGACCCCCTTCCACTCCGCGGCGCCGGAGACGGCATAGGTGGTGCCCCGCAGCCCGAGACCGGCACCGACGGTCGTGTACGTGACCCGGTCGCCGCGGGTGGCGGTCAGCAGCCGCTCGGTCTCGGCGATGGCGCCGGTCGAGCCGGTGAGCTGCCGGACGGCGCCCTGTGCGGCGTCCCGGCCGGACGGATCGGCGGCCACGAGGACATAGCCGTCGGCGATGGCGCGCCGGGCCGCCTCGCCCATGTCGCCGCAGAGGGTGGCGACGTCCGCGGTGTGCGGGAGGCGCAGCAGATGGGTGCCGACGCCCGCGGTGCCGGCCAGGACGTTCTGGGTGAGGGCGAGCTCAAGACGGAAGCGCGGCTCCGAGAGACCGGCGAGATTGGCGTCCGTGTACGTGTGCGAGCCGATCTCGTGGCCCTCGTCCTTGATCCGGCGTACCAGATCGGGGTGGGCGGCGGCCTGGGTGCCGGTGAGGAAGAAGGTGCCCTTGGCGTCGTGCCGCTTCAGCAGGTCGAGCAGGCGCGGGGTCCAGGCCGGGTCAGGGCCGCCGTCGTAGGTGAGGGCGACGCTGCCGGAAGGCATCCGGGCCCCGGCGGCTTCGCCGGTCTTCGGGGCCTGCCGCAGGACGGGCCCGTCGGCGAACTCGGACGCCGTGGTGGCCGGGCACCGGCCGGCGGGCGCGGCGGTCGGGGCTATCTCGTGCCGCCCGTAGCCGCTGAAGATCAGGGCGGTGGCGGCGACAGCCATGGTGAGAATCAGCAGCACCCAGTGAGCGCGGGGGTCCCTGCGCAGGGCGTGCCGGGTCACTTCGGCCCCTTGCCGTCCGCGGCGGGGCTGCGCCGGGGCGCGTTGCCGGAGTTCCCGGGAAGGGCACTCGCCGCAGGACTTGCCGCCGGGGGCGCCGTGGTGGCGGTGGCGGCCGGACCGGCCCCGTCGGTACCGGGGCTCCCCGATGCGTCGGATCCCCTGGTGGCGGAGGCCGAAGGAGAGGCCGCGTCCGAGACCGCCTCCGCGTCGGCCTTGTCGTCGGCGGCTTCCCGGGACTCGGCGGTGGACGGGGTCGGCTCGTCGACCGCGGGAGGCGGATCCTGCCGGCTCTGACTCCAGGGCAGCGGCCCGCCGGCCGGCCCGGCGCCGAAGAATCCGGCCAGGACAATGACGACAAAGCAGACACACGCGGCACCCATGACGACGGACGCATACCTCATGAGGCGGCGCCTGCGCCCCGAGGCATCGACGAACACCGCGTTCTCCTGTCGAGTCATAGCCGCGGATTGTACGGACTGAAGGAGTCCACTTCGAAGCCAGGTACCAAACCCGACATTCTGTCCGTTATGCGCGGGGCCGCCCGGACCCCGGCGGGCCGCGGGCCGCGGATGCGCCCTATGGCGCCGGCCGCGCCGTGGCCGATGCCCCGGTGGCGTCGGCGGGTCCGGTCGATTGCCCACGGCTCCCGGGGTACGGGCCCGGCGCAGGCACAGGACGCGGATGCGGAGGCAGCCGGCGCAGGGCCGCGACCGCGACGACGGCCGCGACGACGGCGAGCACGAAGCCGTACGGCGGGGTGTGGCCCGAGGGCGCGGTCTCGTACACCAGGCTCACGGAGAGAACCATCAGCACTCGGACGATCAGGCCGTCCCATGCGGCGGTCGCGGCGACCACCGCCATCCCCCACAGCAGGTACCACGGCTGCACCATCGGCGAGAGCGCGACCAGCGCCAGCAGTGACAGAGCCAGGCCGTGGACGGCGTGGAGGGCCGGACGGCCGCGCCACGGGAACAGCGTCCGGAAGGCCAGGATGGCGATCACCGCGAGCGCGGCGGCGAGCCCGAGGCTCTGCACGGCCCCTTTCACGGTGACCAGGTCCGCGCCCGCCACCGCATGCGCCAGCGCCCCGGCGGCCTGACCGAGGTCGCTGGAGAGCGACAGCGGCGTGTGTATGGTTCCGGCGACACTCTGCGTCCGCAGCCAGCCGAAGCCGGTGCCGCCGAGGAGCGTGGCGCCGGCGGCGACCGCGGCGGACACCAGGCCGGGACCGAGGAATCCCTTCAGTACGCGCCGGACGAGCGAGCCACCGCCCTGACGGACGACGATCACGCCGATGAAGAGCAGGGCGACGGCCGCCGGAGACTTGATCATCATGGCGAGGGCGACGACCCCGCTGCCCAGCAGCGGGCGCCCGCGCAGCGCGCAGACGACGCCGGTCAGCATGAGGCCAATCATCAGCCCGTCGTTGTGCGTCCCGCCGACGACATGCAACAGCAGGAGAGGGTTGAGCGCGGCCAGCCACAGCGCGCGGCTCCCGCTCGCGTCGCAGGCGACGGCGAGCTGCCGTACCGCCCAGACGATCAGTACGAGCGCGGCCACGGCGATCAGCCGCATCCCGAGCACGGCGGGCACGAGCGTCCCGCCCGTGACCCACACGACCGCCTTCGCCAGGACAAGGAAGACCGGCCCGTACGGCGCCGGGGTCTCGGTCCAGTGACCGCCCACACTGGCCGCGGCGTCGGCGCCGCGCGAGTCCGGGGCGAGGACCGACGGTCCGTGTGTGTAGACGTCATGGCCGTCGAGGACCATCGCGCCCTGGGCGATGTAGCTGTAGACGTCCGCGCTGTGGAGCGGCGGCGCGAGCACGAGGGGCGCGGCCCACCAGCCGAGCGTGACGAGGCTGTCCCGTACCCCGGGGCCGTCCGGCTCCGCGAGCAGCCGCCCGTACGACCACCAGGCCAGGACCAGCAGCGTCAGCCCGGCGTACGCGAGCACCGCCGCCGCGATGGTCACTCCGGACCCGTGCGGAACCCACAACCCCCACGGGTCACGAACCGGCAAGGCCCCGGCGACCGTACCTCCGGCCGCGATCGCCAGTGCACCGATCGCCCCCAGCCGGCGCACCCCGGTCGCACTCCGCTTCCACATGAGCAGCAGGTCCATTCCCACCCGGTTTGCCGGATCGCACGGATCGCACAGATCGCGAGGATCGCAAGGATTGACGAGCTTACAGCGCCCGCCCTCGCCCACTCAGCGCGCGAGGAGCATGTACGTGTTCTCCAGCTCGTCCTGCACGACGTGGGCCTTTCCCTCGACCGTCCGCACGATCACGTCGACCTCCGGGATGTGGACCCGGTACTGCCAGCCCTGCGGGAGCCTCAGTCGCTCGCCGAGTGTGGCCAGGGAGTCCATCGTCTGGCTGTCGTCCACGGTGTGGGAATACGCCTGCAGCACGTACGCCCGGTCGCCCGGGGCGATCAGCGCGTACATCGGTTTGCCGGCGGACAGGACGTACTCGGTGTCGCGCTCCACCGTGGAATCGACGTAGTACTTCTTCGCCGTCGCCCCGGTGACGTCGATCTCCGGAGGAATGCGGAGCTCGGCCGCCCAGCGGGCCTCCAGGCCGTCGAACATCGCGGTGTCCCCCCACGCGTACGTCGTAACCTCGTCGATCGTCCAGAAGCGGGGGCCGTTCAGGAACACGATCGGCACCTGGAACTGCTCCGCCAGGGCACGGGGGTCGAGCGCGTTCCACTTCTCGGGCGGACAGTCGTTGAGACCGAAGGTGTTGTAGACGGCCGCCTTGAGTCCACCGTCCTCGTCCGGCGAGATGAGAATGACCTCGCCGTAGCGGGCGTCCCGCAGACCGCTCAGGTGCCGGGACGGTTTCGTCGTGTGGGACATGGTTCCTCCGGGTGGTGAGGCGCTGCGTCCACAGCATCAAGCGCAGCACACCCCTGGCGAAGTCGCACGCCGTCGCCGATCTCGAAGCCGCTGCTCACTGCTATGGTCGGTGGCGGTTTACGACTGGAGCCTGAGCGGCGGATCCGCCACCGCGGATCTGTTCCTCAGGCTCCAGCTCGTCGGTGCAGTCGTGCCAGGGCACCGTGCATCTGCGCGGAAGCGAGCGCTGCACCCACGACGAGCAGCCCGACAGCTGTTGCTGCCGCGGCGGAGGATTGAGCCGGCTGCAGGATCCACGCCCATCGTTCGGGCTGGCCACCGCGTTGCCAGCCCGTGGCCGCGCAGAGCAGGGGAAGTGCGGTGGTCAGGACCGCGGCAATGCGGGGACCGAGGACTGTCGTCAGTAGCAGGGCGCATCCGATGTAGCCAGTGAGGTTGCGTCCGAGGACGATCGTGATGTCGTTTGCTGAGATGAGGTGCAGGAGCCCGGCAGCGGTTGCGCCTGCCGCTGCTGTGGCCAGTCCCAGTGTTGCGTTCCATCCGGGCATGGGGCGGCAGGCGACGCTTTCGACCCTTGTGTCGGTGCGCCCCATGCCATACATGAGCATGACGGCGGGCAGGACGGTGATCAGGTGTCCTACAAGAAAGGTGCCCGACTGTCCGGTGAGCACAGGGATGGGCAGTTCCGCTTCGCCGGCGAGGAGCCCTCCGAGCATGGTGAGGCAGACGGTGGCGAGGAGGCCGACCGCGCCGCGTGCGCGCAGCCACCAGATCACCGGGCCCCCTCGACGCTTAGCTCGGGCTTGGTCGTGCACGACTGGATGGCGACGAGATTGGTCTTGTACCAGGCCTGTTGCAGCTTCCTCGGCTGCTGGGTGACTGTGCGGGCGAGAGTGGCCGCCTCCGGGGTCACCTGCCCGGAGACGATGTCACCGGGCACGCCGGCCGTCAGCATCAGCCAGGCGGCAAGCGGTTCTCGCGCGGCGCCTGCCGGATAGTCCTGGGTGTCCGCGCACTCCGGCGGTTGCGGAAGGATCCCGGCGACGACCGCTACGGGAATCTCCGCGCGTGTGGCATCAGGGAGGATCCCGAGCTTGGCCTGTTCCCTGGCAGGGCTTGCCGCCATGGTGAAGACAGGCGGCGCGTCGACGCCGGCTGTCGTGAGCCGGGTCAGGGCTCGTTCGGTTTCGCTTCTCACCATGGCACTGTCGCGTACCTCGGGCCACAGACAGACGCGGACGGATGCGGAATCCTCGCAGATGAGAGCTGCGGTCGGTCTGTCACTCACGGGGTCGGCCGTCAGATCGTGCGCGAACCAGGAAGAGGTCGCCGCACCGGCGATGGCGAGCGCCAGGGATGCCACCAAGATGGCTTTGCGACGCGGGAACTGGACCACGAGTCCTGCCGCGAGTGTGAGCGTGAGTGCGAAGACCCCAGCGCTCCACATCGCGCGTGAGTCCAGCACCTGGTCCACGGCGCAACAGTTGTGCAGCCCACCCCCTACGAGGTGACGGATCCACAGGATGTCCCAGGACACGGGGTAGGCGTTGGCGATGAATGCCGCGACGAGCGTCACCGGCACCGAGATGACCGCTGGCCACCGGCGGCCGACGAGATAGCCGAGCACCGTGTTGGCGCTGATCAGCAGGACTTCGACGAGGACGACGCCTGTCTCGGACAGCGACGGTGTCGTCCCAGAGGCGCTGGTGGTGAGGGCGACGGCGGTGAGCGCTGCGATCAGCCCCGTCACTACTACCGGCAGCAGTACGGGCGTCACGATGGCCAGGGGCGATCGCGCGGTCGTCTGTGTGAAGACCTGGCCCCTTGTCAGCCGGGCTCCTTCCCATGCACCGAGTCCTGCGCAGCCGGTGGCGATGAAGGGCAGTGCGAAGGTGGCGCTTCCGATGGCAGAGGGCCAGTAGTTGTCCGTGACGAAGGTCGTGAGGTCGTCGGAGAGCGCCAGAAAGACGAAGACCACGGCGAGCGGCAGTCCGAAGGCGGCCGAGGAGGTGCGCAACGCGGTACGCAGCAGCATCGTCAGACCTCCCCGTGTACGAGGCGGGCGTAGGCCGCCTCCGCCCGCTCACGAGCTCCCTGGTGTGCGGTGCCGGCCAAGGCGTGGAAGTCCGTTGTGCTGCCCTGGAAGCGCACCATTCCGCGGTCCAGCACGACTACGTGGGAGTAGGAGTCGGCGAGGTCTTCGGTCTGATGGGTTGAGACGATGACATGCACGTCCGGGACAAGGGATTCCAGGATCGTGCGAAAGACGCGTCGCTGGGTGGGGTCCAGGCCGGCGGTCGGTTCGTCCATCAGGATCAGTTCGCTGTCGTGGACGAGAGCACCGGCCAGGCCCATGCGGCGTGCCTGCCCACCGGAAAGCTGGTGGCTGCGTCGCCCCGCGAGGTCAGTCAGTTTCACCCGCTGCAATGCTGCCGCCGACGCGTCCCACGCCTCCGTGCGTGACATGCCTTTCAGCCACCCGGAATAGGCAACCTGCTCACGGACCGTCAGGCCCGGTATAGCCACCACGGTCTGAGGCAGCCATGCCACCGCCCTGCGATAGGCCTTCGTGGAGCGACCGCCGACAGGGCTCTTGCGCCGCCACGAGATACGTCCTCTGTCCGGCGACAGATGCGACGCCGCCAGCGCCATGAGAGTCGACTTGCCGGCTCCGTTGGGGCCCAGAAGGACTGTTGCTGACTCGTTGACGGACAGCTCCAGTCCACTCAGCACCGAAGTGTTGCGGCTGTAACGGAAGCTGACGTCGCTGAAGTGCAAGGTCATGTGCACCAAAATCAATCCGCCGCGCGATCTCCACACGCAGCTCGAGCATGAGACGCGAAGAGTGCCGTCGCACCCACGACCATACGGTCGTGGGAGCGACGACTTGAAGCACTACCAGCTGATTCGGATGCTCTTCACTGTCAGAACACCACCGGGGTTGAAGCCCTTGAGTACGAAGTAGTAGTCACCGGCCGACTCATCGCCCCACGTGTACGTGTTGCACTTGTTCGTCCTGGACCCCTTGTTCTCATCCGGGCCGAAGACGTCCTTGTACAGGGCCAGGGTTGCCGAGTTGAGGCCGCCGCCACCACCGTCGGTGTGGCAGTCCGCGAAGCGCACGGACGTCTTGACAGCGTCTCTGTTGTTGTCCTTCCACCGGCTGGACTCCGCCCACGGACGCCAGCCGGTCAGGCTGGTGTCGCGGTAGTTCTCTGCGTGCGCTGGAGCTGCCGCCAGTCCGAGCATCAGAACGGCACCGGCGAATGCAACGACTTTCCGCGCGTTACGCATGGTCCTCCCCCTCCAGAATGGTGCGACCCGAGGGTCGCGTGAGCTTTACGTGGTCAGCGCGAGCTCGCTGAGTGATCATATGACTACTCACCCGCAACGGTAGGGGAACTAACGTTCGACCTGAGGAAGATCTGAGGTTCCGCGTTACGGGTGACCGCCACGAGCCGCTGCCGGACTGCGATCAACCGCCGCACGCTCGTGGGCAGCCAGCTCACGCATGCGGAATACGCGCTTGTGATGGGCGAAGTAGCATGCACACCAGATCGGTTGGCAAGGCACCGAGGTCCTCGGCCCGCGCGCGCCGCCTCGCGCTGGGGGGCGCCTCGCAATGGGGTCCGCACCGGACAGGACGTATTCCGGCCGGTGACGACATGATCGACGACGTGGCGCTTGGCCCCTTCGGCTGTACACACTGGATTTACGACCCGCCGAGCTGTCGCCGAGCCCGGAGCCCACCAAGACCCCGGGCATCCCGTGAGCCGACAAGGGCGTCAAAGCCCTCACTCGACGCGGGGGACGACACAACAGTTGTCCAGGCTGCCGCCCAGATCAGCGGAATTGGCCGATTCCTGGCTGGGCAGCAGCGACACCTCGCACCACACCGTCTTGCCGATGCCGCACTCCCGCGGATACGCACCCCACGCGTCGGCGAGCGCGGCCACGAGCGTGAGCCCGCGCCCCGACTCGTCGTCGGGCGCGGCCACACGCGGGCACGGGAGCACCTCGCTCGCGTCGGACACCTCGACCCGCAGCGTCGCCCCGTCCCCGCCCAGCACACACCGCGTCCACACCTCACGGCCCGGCGAGACCCGGGCGTGCCGGCACGCGTTCGTCACCAGCTCACTGAGCAGCAGTACGGCCGTCTCGGTCATGTCGTCCGGGATCTTCCAGTCCCTCGCCTGCTCGGCCAGAAGCGCACGGGCGCGGCCCGCACTGCGCGGGCTGCGGGGCAGCCGCCACTCGATGTGCTGATTCATGGCTCATACGGTGCTGGCGCAGGCATAGCCTCGTGGAGTAACTGCGTGGGTACGAACCGTGGTTGTACCCAGTACGTCCCGGGGAGGCAGGCCCTTGAGCGAGGCATGGCGCTACTGCGGCAACCAGATCAAGCTGTGGCGGACGGAGGCCGGGATCACCCGGGAGCAGCTCGGCAGGGAAGCGAACTACGAGTACGAGTCGGTCAAGTCGATGGAACAGGGCCGCCGCAGACCGACGGTGCGGCTCCTCCAGATCGCGGACCAGATGTGCGGGGCGCAGGGGAAGTTGCTGGCGGCGCGGGAGTTCCTGAAGCCGGAGCCGTTTCCGGAGAGGGCAAAGGAGTTCATGGCGATCGAGGCGGAGGCGATCGCGCTGCACTGGTACGAGCCGCTGCTGATTCCGGGGTTGCTCCAGACCGAGGCGTACGCGCGGGCGCTGATCAGCGAGAGTTGTCCGCCCCTGGACGACGAGACGGTGGAGGAGCGGGTGAGGGGACGAATGCAGCGGCAGGAGGCGCTGACCCACAAGACCCGCACGATGTTCAACTTCGCGCTGTACGAGGCGTCGCTGCGGACGATGACCGGGGGCGACGAGGCGATGAAGCGTCAGCTGCAACGCCTGCTGGAAACCGGTGAGTTGCGGAACGTGTCCATCCAGGTGCTGCCGACGGGGCGTTGCAGTGGCGTCGCACTCAATGGCCCTATTGTCCTTCTGGAGTCACCGGAGCACGAGCTCTACGCCTGGGCAGAGGGGCAGAAGACCAGTGCGCTCTACGCTGAACGCGACAAGGTCAGTGAACTGACCCAGGCGCATGACATGATCCGCAGGCACGCCCTCTGCGTCGAGGACTCAGCCGAGTTCATCAGAAAGGTGGCCGAAGAGCTATGAGCGACAGACTCACATGGTTCAAGTCCAGCTACAGCGACAGCGAAGGCAGCGCGTGCATCGAAGTCGCCCTCGACTGGCACAGGTCCACGTACAGCGACAGCGAGGGCGGCGCCTGCGTCGAGGTCGCCACCTGCCCCCACACCATCCACGTCCGCGACTCCAAGCTCGGCGCCACCAGCCCCCGCTTCGCCGTCGCCGCCCCCGCCTGGACCGCCTTCGTGACCGAGATCCGGGATTCGGGATCCGAGCGCCTTATGTAAGGAACGCGTACGCCCGACAGTCTCGGCTCAGCGCACGATCTGACATGGATGTTCCTCGGCGACTCGTGCACCCTGCTGATCGACCGGTTCGACCAGAAGGCCGGCACCTCCACCGGCCGCCGTCCCCCGAGGGCGATCCCGCCCGCGGCCCTGATGGCCCGTATGAACACCACGGCTGCGGGGAGCCAGCGGTGAGCGTCGACACCGCGGCGGTGGCTGTCAAGGCGCTGGTGTGGGTGACGGGCCGGCCGCGCGAGGAATTCGCGCGCCGTGGGCCGAGCTGGAGCAGGATCCGGCGTCTCGGCTCGAACTGGTGGTGACCCTCCAAACCCGACTCGCGTTCTCTGTGCCGGATGATGTCACCGCGCGTATCCGAAGGGTCGCAGACTTACAGGATGCGGTCGCCCCACTCGCGGCCGCGTCCTCGTCCGAGCCGACCTCAAGGACTCCCTCGTGAGCGAACGCGTCATCAGCCCCCGCAGCCGCGGATTCCTCTTCCTCGACTCCCACCCGGCCGGCTGCGAACAGCTCGTCAAAGACATGTGGCAGGCCGTACCGGCCCCGTCGTCCGTACCGGACGGGGACGGGCCGGTGGCGCTCGTCATCGGCTCCTCCGCCGGGTACGGACTCGCCGCGACGATCGCCGGGCTAGCCCGAGCGGGGATCCGCGGCATCGGGGTGTGCTTCGAGAAGGCGCCCACCGAGCGGCGCACGGCCACGGCCGGCTGGTACCGGACCGCCGCCGTCGCCGATCTCGCCCGCGCCCACGGTCGGGACATGGTCTTCCTCAACGGCGACGCCTTCAGCAATGCCATGAAGGACCAGGTCGCCGACCTCCTCACCGAGCGGTTCGGCGGCCGACTGGACCACCTCGTCTACTCCGTCGCCGCCCCGCGCCGTACCGACCCGGACACCGGCACCACGTACGCCTCTGTGCTCAAGCCGATCGGCCGGGCCTACCGCACCAAGACCCTCGTCTTCGACGACCAGGGCGCCCCGGAGGTCAAGGAAGTCGAGACCGCGCCGGCCGAGGGCGACGACATCGACCAGACCGTCGCGGTGATGGGCGGGACAGACTGGGAACGCTGGATCGACCACCTCGCCGGCCGGGACCTGCTCGCCGAAGGCTTCACCACCGCCGCCCTTTCTTACATCGGATCGCCGCTCAACGCCGCGATCTACCGGCAGGGCACCATCGGTGCCGCCAAGTCCCACCTGGAAGCCACCGCCCGCACCCTCGACGAACGGCTCGGCGAGCTGGTCGGTGGCCGGGCGGTGACCTCGGTCAACGGTGCCGCTGTCACCCAGTCCTCCACCGCCGTCCCCGGCATCGCCCTCTACGTCGGCCTGCTGCGCGGCGTCCTCGGCCAGGCACTGGTCCCGCCCATCGGGCAGTTGGTCAAGCTCTGGGACCAGCTCACCGGCGCCCACCCGCTCACCCTCGACGACGAAGGCCGCGTACGCCTCGACACCTGGGAACTCGCCGACTCCGTGCAGGCCACGGTGGCCGAGCGCTGGAAGAAGGCCACCACCGACACCATCGGCGACCTCGCCGGCCTGGACTGGTTCCACGACGAGGTACGGCGCCTGTACGGCTTCGCCGTGCCCGGCGTCGACTACACCACGCCGGTCGAGACCGACGTGCTCTGGCCCGACCCGACCAGCTGAACACCCTGGAGGAACTGCTCGTGCCGTCCAACGAGCAACTCATCCGCTGATGGACCGCCTTCGTGACCGAGATCCGGGATCCGGGACCCGAGCTCCTTATGTAAGGAATGGGCGGTGGGTCCAACCCACCCACCCTCCCAAGTGCCCACCGAACCACCAGAGATGACATTTCGTGACCGGCTTGCCACGGACTGTCGCGACCCTCTAGCGTTCGCAACAACAAACGACCCCGACCGGGTGCTACCAACACCCGCCGGGGTCTGACCTTCAAGATCGGTAAAGGCGATCTCGTGGCTGCTGAAAACAATAGTGCTGCCCTGCCCACGCCCGCACACCCCATGGCCAAGCCGGGCTACGGCAAACGCACCGCCCCCGGCCAAGTCCCCCGCCGCAAGGGCGACTTCGACCATCTCCCCGCCCGCGAGGCGGAGATCGCCGCCTTCATCGACCGGCTCCCCGAGGGCGCCGCGATCGACATCAAGACGCTCGCCCGCGAACTGCCCCGCTACGGCCAGCAGGCCGTGACCAAGGCCCTCAACGGGCTTGCGGCGGCCGGGCATCTGCGGCGCGTGCGCGAGTCCCTCGGGGAGGGGCTGTCGCAGTGGGTGTTCCGTACGTACTTCACCCGCACCGCCCGCGACAGCGCCTGGTGGGCGCGGTTCGTTCGCGGTGACGTACCACCCGAAGAGGCGACCTCCGAAACCCCCGAACCGCCCTCGCAGGCCTACGACACGCTTGCCCGCGCCGGGCGGACCGACCCCCGCATGACCCTTTCCGCCGCCGAGTGCGCCACGCTCGAAGCGCTCGCCACGCAGTGGTTGGCGCACGGGGCCACCCCGGAACAGCTGCTGCACGCCCTCACGTCCGGCCTGCCGGAACAGGTCCACTCCGCCGGCGCCTTCGCCCGCCGCCGGCTGATGGCCAAGATGCCGCCGCCCGTTCCCGTACGACCGCAGCGCCGCACGCTCGTCGAATGCACGGAATGCGGAGTGCCGGGCACGCCGGAGGCGCTGCCCGACGGGGTGTGCGACGGCTGTCGCGTACCGCTGGAGCCGGAAGAGGTGCGGCGCAGGGTGGCGGCGCTCAGGAGCGACCTTCCGCCGGCCAGGTACCGGATCGGTACCGGCATCCCTACCGTGGACGTATGACAACCACTGGCACGGAGATTCCGGGCCCCGCGGGCCTGCCGCTGCTTGGCTCGATGTTCGATCTCAAGCGGGACTCACTCGGTACGTATCTCAACGCACAGCGGGAGCACGGGGACGTCGTCAGGTTCACCGCGGGTCCGCCCGGGCTGCGGGTGGAGTTGTACGCGGTGTTCTCGGCGGAGGGTGCCCAGCAGGTGCTGGCGACCGAATCGGCCAACTTCCGTAAGGACAACGCCTTTTATCAAGAGGTCCGGGAGTCGTTCGGGAACGGCTTGCTGACCAGCCAGGACGAGGACTATCTCAGGCAGCGCCGCCTTGTGCAGCCGCTCTTCACCCGCCGCCGGGTCGACGGCTACGCCGAGGCCGTCACCGACGAGACCGCCTCACTCCTGGCGGGCTGGCACAACGCACCCGACGCCACCGTCGATGTCGTCGACGAGATGACGCGGCTCACTCTGCGCGCCGTCGCCCGCATTCTGTTCGGCGTGGATGTCGAGGCCGCGGTCGATGTCGTGGAGCGCTGCTTCCCGGTGATCGGGAGCTACACACTCCAGCGCGGATACTCGCCTGCCAATCCGCCCCGCAGCTGGCCGACTCCCTCCAACCGCAAGGCCGCCGCCGCGATGGACGAGCTGTACGCGGTGTGCGACCGGATCATCGAGAAGCGGCGCGCGGAGGGTGACGCCGCGAAGGGCGACGACCTGCTGACTCTGCTCGCGCAGGCGCGGAGCGCGGAGGACGACAGTCTGGACGCGGCCGAGATCCGGGACCAGGTGCTGATCTTCCTGCTCGCCGGGCACGAGACGACGGCGACATCGCTCGCGTTCGCGCTGCATCTCCTGGCCCGCCACCCCGAGATGCAGGAGCGGGCGCGCGCGGAGGCAGACCGTGTACTCGCCGGCCGGACGCCCGAGGCGTACGACCTCGACGCGCTCCCCTACCTCACCCAGGTGCTGAAGGAGGCCATGCGGCTGTACCCGGCCGGTCCCGTCATCGGGCGGCAGGCGGTCGCGGCGGCCGAGATCGGCGGGTACACGATCCCGGCCGGCGCGGATGTGATCGTGGCGCCGTGGGTGACGCACCGGCACCCTCGGTACTGGGAGGATCCGGAGCGGTTCGACCCTGACCGGTTCGCACCAGAGCGGGAGAAGGAGCGCCCCCGGTACGCCTGGTTCCCGTTCGGCGGCGGGCCGCGGGCCTGCATCGGTCAGCACTTCTCGATGCTGGAGTCCGTGCTGGCGCTCTCGATGATCCTGCGGGCGTACGAACTGCGGGCGGTGGACGTGGACGTCCCCGTCGACACGGGCATCACGCTGCGGGCCGCGGGGCCGGCACGCTGCAGGCTGCGGCCGCTCAGCGAGTAAGCAGGGCAGGGCGCCTGCTGAGGGCCCGGGCACCCTTGGGTGCCCGGGCCCTCACCTCACCTCAGCCGTCCACGTCCGCGCAGATCGCGCGGGCGAAATGTTCGGATCCGCCTCCGATACCCCGTCCGCAACATCGCGGGCTTCGACGTGCTCCCTCTCGACGAGCTCGGCCGGATCACTCCGGCCGCACGCTCCAGCGGCCGCCGTGTGGTCACCGACGACCAAGCGAGCCTGCTCGCCGCCGTGTTCGTCGTACCCGTGATCAGCGAACCCACTTGCTCCGCTAGCATGTTCGAGCCCGTAACGATCATATTGAAATGTGAAAAACCGGCTGGAAATTGATACCTACAACAACGCGAGGGTTTTCGCGAACAGATGGCAGCCTTCAGTTGGCTGCACGGCGTCAACCACGCGTCATGCTGTGGGTCGCGGTGAGTGTGGTGGGGCTCGGATTCCTCATCGCACTGGAGATCGCCGCGCGTCGGTACGGCGAGCCGGGGCCGATCACCGACCAGGCGCGAGAGGTGATATTCGCCCCCAGATCGGGGACGGGGCTCTACGCCGGTATGGCGTTGATGATGGTGGTGCTCACCTGGCGGCAGCGGTTCATCGCGGCATGCGCCGCGATCGGCATCGACATCGCCTTCTGGCTCGTGCGGTGGGCCGTCGACGCCGAAATGATGTTCGGCAACGGCGCGTTGTGGGTGACTTTGGCCTGTGCCGTCATCGCCGTCACGCGCCGCACCGGCCGGGACCGCGTCCTGCTGCTGAAAGGCGTCGGACTGGCCCTGCTGCTGGTGGTCGGCGGCAAGACCGGCCACACCTGGCTGCTGATCACGTCGAAGACCCGCCCGGCGGTGCTCGACCAGTACGTGGCAACCGCCGATCACGCGTTGGGCAACCCGTCGTGGCTGGTGGGCCGGATCGTCGAGGCCACCGGCACGGTCGGCGCCCACGTTCTCGACTGGGTCTACCTTCAGCTCGAGGTGGCCGCGGTCGTCGTCGCGCTGTACCAGCTGCGCAAAGTAGCGGTGGAGCGCCGCTTCCCGGGCCATCATCTGGTGCGCACGTTTCTGGTCATCGGCCTGCTCGGGCCGGGCATCTACATGATCTTCCCGGTGGTCGGACCGATCTTCGCCTACGGTGCCGACGGGGGGCATTGGGCGGTGGCCGACCTGTGGCCGGGCACGCCGCCGCCGGTCAGTACCCCGCACCCGATGCCATTCGACGAGATCACCCCGCGCAACTGCATGCCCAGCCTGCACACGGCGTGGGCTACCGCGCTGTTCATTCATTCCCGCAAGGGCCCGCGGGCTCTGCGACTCGCAGGCGCCTTCTGGCTGATCGCCACGCTCGGCGCAACGCTGGGCTTCGGCTACCACTACGGCGCGGACATCGTCGCCGGTGTGGTGTTCACGCTCACGATCGAGACGGCGCTGCGTTCGCTCGACCGCGGCTGGGACCGGCAGGGAATCCGGCTGGTCGCCTACGGCACCGCGGTCTTCGCTGCGCTCTTGGCGTCGTATCGCTATCTGTCGATGGAGATGGCCGAACATCCGTGGGTGTTCGGGCCGCTGCTCATTCTGGCGATGACCTCGGTGGTCTACGGCTTCGTACGGACCACCAAGCTGTGGGAACGGAAGGCCGTGTCGGTGCATCTGCCGGAACCACGACGCGAACCGCAGCCCGAACTGGCCCGGTCAGGGCACTAGTTCACGCCGCGTGGGCGGAACTGGATGCTGATGCGGGGGCCGACCGGCCGCGCGGTCTTCGGTACGGCGTGCTCCCAGGTGCGCTGGCAGGAGCCGCCCATGACGACGAGATCGCCGTGACCGAGGGCCTTGCGGACGGGGTCGCGGCGGCCGTTCCGGGGCCGTAGCACCAGATCGCGCGGGGCGCCGACGGAGAGGATGGCGACCATCGTGTCCTCCCGGGCGCCTCGCCCGATGCGGTCGCCGTGCCAGGCGACGCTGTCGTGGCCGTCGCGGTAGTAGCAGAGCCCGGCCGTCGCGAAGGGTTCGCCGAGCTCGTCGGCGTAGTGGGCGGAGAGGGCGTCGCGCGCCTCGGCGAGGACGGGGTGCGGGAGCGGGTCCCCTTCGCGGTAGTACGCGAGCAAGCGGGGCACGTCGACCTCGTGCTCGTACATCTGCCGGCGCTCGGCTCGCCACGGGACGCCGTCGGCCAGCTCCTCGAACAGCGCGTCCGCGCCGGTGAGCCAGCCCGGCAGAACGTCGAGCCAGGCCCCGTCGCCGAGCACGGTCCTGCGGACGACGCCCGTCAGCGGACCGAGGCGGATCTCGTCGGTCTGGTCGAAGAGCGACCCCTGCAGATGGACTGCTGCCATACATCAAGGGTAACCAGAAAACCGAACACGTGCGCTATTTCATTGAGGGCTGTCGCCCCCCACCGGGCGACGGAAACGGGGGCTGGCCGGTGCAGTGCCCCCGTTTCCGTGGCCGGGCGGCCGGGGCGGGTGGTTCTTCAGTGGTGACGACGCTCGATCGCGAAGGCCTCCACCGTGGTCGTAGCCATCCCGTTACTGAGCTCCCCGCCGACGGCATACACACACCTGCTCTTCGGGGACTTGGGACACGACGCCCTCGTGGCACCGAGGTCCGCGCGGGGAGTCGGCAGAGAGGGCAGGGTCTCCCAGGTGTTGCCGACGATGCTGTACGTCTCCGCCCTGTCGCTCACGCCATCGCCGGAGCCGTCGTCCCCGCCGACGGCGTACACGCAACCGTTCCTGGTCCCCTGGGGACAAGGTGCCGCCGCCACGCCCAGGAAGCTGCGCGCCGTCGGCAGCGAGGCCAGCCTCGACCAGAGGTTGGTGGCGGGGTTGTACACCTCGACCGCGTCCGACGGCGTCGTACCGTCGCCGGTGTCGCCGCCAATGGCGTACACGCACGTGTTCTTCGAGCCGAGCCCGGGCGGGCAGTCAGCCCCAACCGCCGCCAGACCCGCGCGAGCGGTCAGCAGGTCGGGGAGTGTCGCCCACGTGTCCGTGGCCGGGCTGTACGCCTCGACCGTGCTCGACGGCGTCTGGCCCGCGGCGCCGTCGGTGTCGCCGCCGATGGCGTACACGCAGCTCCCTCGCAGCCCCTTGACGCCCCTGGGGCACGGCGCTGTGGCCGCTGCCAGGGATTCACGGGGGGTCGGCAGGTCGCTCACGGTCTTCCAGGTGTTCGTGAAGGGGCTGTACACCTCCACCTTGGCGCTGACGTCACCGCCCGGCTCCGTGCGCCCGCCGATGGCGTACACGCAGCCGTTCTTCACCCCCTTGGGGCAGCGTGCCGTCGTCGCGGCCAGGTGACTGCGCGGCGTCGGCAGGGCAGGAAGGTTCGCCCACGCGTTGATGCGCGGGTTGAAGGCTTCCGCACTACCGGCCGCGGCAGCGCCTTCTCCCCCGATCGCGTACACGCAGGTGACCTTCCGGTCGTCCGGGCACGCAGTCCTCGCCACCGCCAGGGCTTCCCTGGCGACCCCCAGCGGCTTGACGGTCAGCCACACACCCTGGGCGTGCGCGGAGGTCGCCGTCAACGCAAGCAGCGGCACAATCAGCGCGATCACGACCCGCCGCCACCGGGACCGCGCACCGGGCGGTATCGCCCGGTCAGAGAACGGATTGCCCACCATCGACTACCTCTTTCCGGCAGGCCGCGGCGGTGTGCCACGGCGCGAACGAGAGTTGCACTCCCCTCCATCCACGGTCACGGTCGGCCACCGTGCCACCACAGTGCGGCCAACCGGCCCAAGCCCCGAAGCACCCGACGTGGCACAAAACACTGAGCGTCTCGCCCGGCACCCCCGTAAGCTCGCGTCATGCAGGTGATCCAGTCGACCAAGCTCGCCAACGTCTGTTACGAGATCCGGGGCCCGGTGCTCGAGGAGGCGATGCGGCTTGAGGCAGCAGGTCACCGCATCCTCAAGCTGAACACCGGAAACCCCGCCGCCTTCGGGTTCGAGTGCCCGCCGGCGATCCTCGAGGACATCCTTCGGAACGTCGGCGACGCGCACGGGTACGGGGACGCGAAGGGCCTGCTCAGCGCGCGGCGCGCGGTCATGAGCCATTACGAGACCAAGGGCATCCCCCTGTCGGTCGAGGACGTCTACCTCGGCAACGGCGCCTCCGAGCTGATCCAGATGTCGATGCAGGCGCTGCTCGACGACGGTGACGAGGTGCTTGTACCGGCGCCGGACTATCCGCTGTGGACCGCCTCCGTCTCGCTCGCGGGCGGGACCGCCGTGCACTACCGGTGCGACGAGCAGGCCGACTGGATGCCGGACCTCGCGGACATCGAGCGGAAGATCACCGATCGGACGAAGGCGATCGTGATCATCAACCCGAACAATCCGACGGGTGCGGTCTACGACGACGAGATGCTGCGCGGGCTGACGGAGATCGCCCGCCGCCACCAGCTGGTCGTCTGCTCCGACGAGATCTACGACAAGATCCTCTACGACGGGGCCACGCACACCCCGACCGCCTCGATCGCGCCCGATCTGCTGGTGCTGACCTTCAACGGGATGTCCAAGAACTACCGGGTGGCGGGCTACCGCAGCGGCTGGCTCGCGGTCTGCGGCCCGAAGGCGCACGCGGCCTCGTACATCGAGGGCCTGACGATCCTGGCGAACATGCGCCTGTGCGCGAACATGCCGGCGCAGCACGCCGTGGCCGCCGCGCTCCAGGGGCGGCAGTCGATCGAGGATCTGGTGCTGCCGGGCGGGCGGCTGCTGGAGCAGCGGGATGTGGCGTACGACCTGCTGACCCAGATCCCGGGCGTGACGTGCGTGAAGCCGAAGGGGGCGCTGTACCTCTTCCCGCGGCTCGACCCGAACGTCTACAAGATCAAGGACGACCGCCAGATGGTGCTGGACCTGCTGCGGGCCGAGAAGATCATGGTCGTGCACGGGACCGGCTTCAACTGGCGCGAGCCGGACCACTTCCGGATCGTCACGCTGCCGAACGCGAAGGACCTGGCGGACGCGGTGACGCGGATCGGGAACTTCCTGGACGGATACGGCCAGCCGTGACCCGTGAGATCCCGGCTGTCGCCGGGATCTCCCCATCTCCAGGATCTTCGGACTCCACTCAACTTTAGACGGAATCTAAGCTAGGATGGCCGCAGAGCTACTGCAGGAGGCCATCCCATGTACGAGCCGATCCGCTCGAAGTCGGTGCACTCGATGGCCGGCGAGACCGACTTCCCTCACCGCACCCGCGAGGAGGAGCTGGACATACAGCTCGCCGGCCACCTCGCCGCACTCCTCGCCGTCACCGACGAGCTCGGGCTCGACACCGAGGCCGACCGCATCGCCGAGCAGGTCGCCCGGCTGCGTGGCGCCCCGCCCGCGCGCCACGCCGGACTGAGCGGCGCCGACCCGGCCGCCCTCCACCACCGCGCCCTCGCCCTCGCCGGACGCGCCCTGGTCGTCGCCGCCTCGCGCGCCGACACCGCCGCGGCGATCCTCTCGGCCGAGCGCATGGACGCACACACCGCCGCTCTGCGCGACGCGCAGCTCGTCGGCACCCCCTGACGGCCCCGGTCCGCGGGCCGCGGAGGCGCGCGGACCGGGTGCCACCATCGAGGAACCGCACCGCCGGCGGACCCCAAGGCGGTACGTGGCGGTGGCGGGGCCGCAGCCACGGCAACTGGCGCGGCTCCCCTCGGCGTTCAGAATGTCGCGCTCGGCCCTATCGCTTGGACTTCGCCATCGAGGGCTTCGCCCGTTTGCGTCCTGCCGACGCCGCGGAGGGCGGGCTGAGGACCGCGGAGAGACGTTTGGCGGCATACTCCCGGTTGGCAAGCGTCTGCTCGCGACGGGCCTCGGGGAGATCGGGCATGGCCAGGAGCCGATCGCACGCCTGGTAGGAGCCCGGCCAGTCCCCCACCCAGTACGCGATGATCGAGTACTCGAACAGCAGCCCCCAGCGGTACACCCAGGGGCTGACGAACAGCAGATCGTTCGGAACGGGCCGGTTGAGTCCGGCGCAGACGAAGGCGTGCGCGGCCCGGTAACGGCCCATGACCCGCAGCCGTGAGGCCAACTCGTAGCAGGCTTCGAGGCGATGGGGCCTGCTCTCCCAGGCCTGCACGAGCGCATCCATGCCGCCCGGCCAGTCACCGTTGTCGGCCTTGAGGATTCCGGCCTGGAGCTGTGCGTAGTAGACCTCTTCGGGCCAGCCGCCCATCTTCGCGCGGCGCTCGTAGAAACCGATGGCCTCTTCCGCCCGCCCCATGTCCCGCATGGTCTGGGCCAGGTAGAAGACGGTGCGGGGGTTGTCGGGGTCCCGTTCGAGCTCGGCGCTCAGCAGGCGTGCGTCGCGCTCGAACTTGTCGTGACGCGATCCCCCGTCGGCGTGGTCCACGATGACCAGGGCGTCGAGGTTCGCCTGATCGGCCGGCTCGTCGGTGGTGAGGTACTCGTGCGTGACACCTTCGTAGCGCCAGGCGAGGTCACCCCTGACCAGCCGCTTGATGCGGTACTCCAGGTTGCCTTCGTGCCGCAGCATGTAGGAGGCCGCGGTGAGCGGCGGGAGGGGGCCGTCCTGCCGGATCTCCAGGTCGGCGTCGACCAGGAGCAGATAGTCGGCCTTACCGCGCGCGTGACTGATGTTCAGGCTCCGGTTGTGACCGAAGTTGACCCACGGCTCCTCGTGGAGCTCGCCGGGGATGCCGCTGAGTGTCTTGCGGATCAGTTCCTGCGTCCCGTCCGTGGACCCCGTATCGGAGATCACCCAGGTGGTGATGAGGTCACGGACCGATGCGAGGCAGCGTTCGATGACGCCGGACTCGTTCTTCACGATCATGCAAAGGCAAATGGACGGCTGCTTCACGTCATCACCGATCCCCGCGTAGCTGTGCGCGCGACGCTAGGGGCCGGCCGGCACGGAACCGGTCCGGCACGCCGATGTCTAGCCCCTTCGGATGTCCCGTACGCGCCCGATGCGTTGATCGTTCGGCGCGCCTGCTGACAAACGCCGAAGTCACCGCCGAATCATGGCCAACGGCACACCACAGGCGCTTTCGGACAAAAGGCGGCGAAGCGCGACGTCCCGGCTACCCCGTCAGGCCCCGGGCGATCCCGCGGGCAACGCAGGCACGACAGCCACGTCCCGGAGGACGACCTGTGAGTACCCACCTCACGCACGATCAGCTCCACTCAAGAAAGCAGGTCACTTCATGAGTCCTGAAAACAGGACTGTCCCCGGGCTCGGCCCGCTGCCGCAGGGACGCAGATGGCTTGTCGGCGGCGCGATGACGTCTGTGGCGCTCATCATGCTGGGCCTCAGCAGCCCCGCACTGGCGACTGCGCCCAGCCCTCGTTCGTCGGTCGACATGGGAGGCACGGCAGCACTGGCCGACGAGTGCTACGACGAGGATGGCCCCTACGCGTTCCTGAACAACGACAAGTGCAAGGACAAGGGCAAGAAGGGCAAGACCGGGGCGACCGGCGCCACGGGTGCCACCGGCGCCACCGGCGCCACGGGTGCCACCGGTGCCACGGGCGACACCGGACCCGGTGGCGCCACGGGACCGACCGGCGACACCGGACCGACCGGTGACACCGGAGCCACCGGTGACACGGGACCGTGCTCCGACATCGACAGCTACGCTCCCAACAACGCCGAAGAGTTCAGCGTGGTGCTCACCGGCGGGCAGTACTTCGTCGGCCAGCGGCTCCACGAGGCCGCCGTGGACACGAACGGCAACGGAGTCCCGGACGATGACGAGGACGGCGACGGCATCGACTTCGAGGCCATCGGACCGTACGCCTGGCAGAACATCAGCGATGGGGATCCGAACCCCGGCTTCCCCGCGAACCCGTGTGCCGCGTCCATCACCTCCCAGGGCAACTCGGCCTACGCCAAGGTGCTCACCACCGACGGCGAGGTGTGGGAGACCCACGGTGACGTCGAGGGGCTGGGCTTCGTCTGGGACGAGCCGTGGGTCGAGCTCACGGAACCGGCGGAGGTCGCAGTGAGCAACTTCCACAGCGAGAAGGCGCTCACCGGGGCGCTGAGGAACACCCCCCTGAACCGGAAGGACTGATGAGCCGGGCATCGCCCGGCGACAACCAGTCCGAATCCTGACGGAACAGTAGTGTGCCGTGCCCGGGCATCGTCCCGGGCACGGCACACGCATGTGTGCCGCAAGGCGTCACGCCGTCGCGCCCAGCCGGACGCTGTCGACCGTCCCCTCGCTCAGCCACGAAGTGCGGTGCCCGAGAAAGGCAAGGGCCGGGGCCCGCTCCGTACGCCGTTGTACGGTGCGGGCCCCGGCCACGAGCCGGCTGCGGGCTCAGCCCAGGCGGGCCACCAGCGCGCGGTACTCGTCCCACAGCTCCTTCGGGGTGTGGTCACCGAAGGTGTTGAGGTGCTCGGGGACCAGCGCCGCCTCCTCGCGCCACACGTCCGTGTCGACCTTGAGCAGGAAGTCGAGGTCCTCGTCGGCCAGTTCGAGGCCGTCCGTGTCGAGCGCGTCGCGCGTCGGCAGGATGCCGATCGGGGTCTCGACGCCCTCGGCCTTGCCCTCCAGGCGCTCCACGATCCACTTCAGGACGCGGCCGTTCTCGCCGAAGCCGGGCCAGACGAACTTGCCCGCGTCGTTCTTGCGGAACCAGTTCACGTAGTAGATCTTCGGCAGCTTGGACTGGTCGGCGTTCTTGCCGACCTTGAGCCAGTGGGCCATGTAGTCGCCCATGTTGTAGCCGCAGAACGGCAGCATCGCGAACGGGTCGCGGCGCAGCTCGCCGACCTTGCCCTCGGCCGCGGCGGTCTTCTCGGAGGCCACGTTCGCACCGAGGAAGACTCCGTGCTGCCAGTCGAAGGACTCGGTCACCAGCGGGACGGCGGTGGCGCGGCGGCCGCCGAAGAGGATCGCCGAGATCGGCACGCCCTTCGGGTCCTCCCACTCGGGGGCGATGATCGGGCACTGCCCGGCCGGGACGGTGAAGCGGGCGTTGGGGTGGGCGGCCGGGGTCTCCGACTCCGGCGTCCAGTCGTTGCCCTTCCAGTCGACGAGGTGCTCGGGCAGCTCCTCGGTCATGCCCTCCCACCACACGTCGCCGTCGTCGGTCAGCGCGACGTTGGTGAAGACGGAGTTGCCCCACATCGTCTTCATGGCGTTGGCGTTGGTGTGCTCGCCGGTGCCGGGCGCGACGCCGAAGAAGCCCGCCTCCGGGTTGATCGCGTACAGCCGGCCGTCCTCGCCGAAGCGCATCCAGGCGATGTCGTCGCCGATGGTCTCCACGGTCCAGCCGGAGATCGTGGGCTCCAGCATGGCGAGGTTGGTCTTGCCACAGGCGGAGGGGAACGCGGCGGCGACGTACTTCGGCTCACCCTGCGGCGGGGTCAGCTTGAGGATGAGCATGTGCTCGGCGAGCCAGCCCTCGTCGCGGGCCATGACGGAGGCGATGCGCAGGGCGTAGCACTTCTTGCCGAGCAGCGCGTTGCCGCCGTAGCCGGAGCCGTACGACCAGATCTCGCGGGTCTCCGGGAAGTGCGAGATGTACTTCGTGGAGTTGCACGGCCACGGCACGTCCTGCTCGCCCTCGGCAAGGGGAGCGCCCAGCGTGTGGACGGCCTTCACGAAGAAGCCGTCGGAGCCGAGCTCCTCGAGGACGGGCTGGCCCATACGGGTCATGGTGCGCATGGAGACGGCGACGTACGCGGAGTCGGTGATCTCGACGCCGATCGCGGAGAGGTCAGAGCCCAGCGGGCCCATGCAGAACGGGACGACGTACATCGTCCGGCCGCGCATCGAGCCGCGGAATATGCCCTTCTCGCCGGAGAAGATGGCCTTCATCTCGGCCGGGGCCTTCCAGTGGTTGGTCGGGCCCGCGTCCTCCTCCTTCTCGGAGCAGATGAAGGTGCGGTCCTCGACCCGGGCGACATCGGTCGGGTCGGAGGCGGCGTAGTACGAGTTCGGGCGCTTGATCGGATCCAGCTTCTTGAACGTTCCCTTGGCGACGAGCTCCTCACACAGGCGCTCGTACTCGGCCTCGGAACCATCGCACCAGACGACCTTGTCCGGCTGCGTCAGAGCTGCGATCTCGTCGACCCAGGCGATCAGTTCCTGGTGATTGGTGGGGACGGTGCTGGGAGCCGCGATGTCGCGCGCCACGATCGCTCCTAAGTGAGGGGTATGAAGGTTGGTGCCCCGTGGGGGCTGCGACCCGGATGCTTCACTGCATCTATCTCTCTGGCGCTCATCCGGTGCCGACCGCACTCATCTGATCATCGGTGGAGTCTGCGCATATGTCCAGAGGGCCCCTCACGTGAGCATCAACACTCGTACCCGAGACCTACGGAGGCGTAGGTAGCATGCCGCCATGACAGCAGCCGCATCCGACGCGACCGAGACAGATCCACCGCCGGTGAAGCCGAGGCTGCGGGGGTGGCTGCATGCGGGGATGTTCCCCGCCGTGCTCATCGCGGGCGTCGTTCTCACGGCGCTCGCCGATTCGACACGAGGCCGCATTGCCTGCGGCATCTATGTGCTCACCGCCTGCGCACTCTTCGGTGTGAGCGCGCTGTACCACCGGGGCGACTGGGGCCCGCGCGCGACGGCCGTCCTCCGTCGGCTCGACCACGCGAACATTTTTCTGATCATCGCCGGTACCTATACCCCGCTGACGCTGCTACTCCTTCCGGACTCCACCGGGCGAGTGCTGTTGTGGGCCGTGTGGGCGGCTGCGGTTGCGGGAATCGCGTTCCGGGTGTTCTGGGTCGGCGCCCCACGCTGGCTCTACACCCCGTGCTACATAGCGATGGGCTGGGCGGCGGTCTTCTTCCTGCCCGACTTCATGCGTGAGGGCGGCATCGCGGTGCTCGTCCTCGTGATCATCGGCGGGCTGCTCTACAGCGCGGGCGGCGTGATCTACGGAATGAAGCGGCCGAACCCGTCACCGCACTGGTTCGGGTTCCACGAGGTCTTCCACTCCCTCACGCTGGCGGCGTTCGTCGTCCACTACGTGGGCATCTCCCTGGTCGCCTACCAGCACGCATAGCACGTACGCGTAACCCGGGCCCCACCCCCACTCCTCGCCTCTCACTCCTCACCGGAAGGCCCGTGGCAGCCGCCACGGGCCTCCCGGCATATTGACGGCCACCAACTTTTGAGAGTTACCACCATTTGACAGCTGCCGTCCGAGTCCCCGGACATGGCCGGACCCACGGCGGATGCCCGACAATGACGACCATGGCCGCCTCCGTACGCACGCCGCTCGAAGAGCACCAGCCTCCGATGGGGCTGCGCGAGCGCAAGAAGCTCAAGACCCGCATCGCGATCCGCCGGGCCACATACCGGCTGATCGCCGAGCAGGGCTACGAGGCGACCACGATCGAGCAGATCGCGGCGGCGGCCGAGGTCTCCCCCTCCACCGTCTTCCGCTACTTCCCCACCAAGGAAGACATCGTCCTCACCGACGAGTACGACCCGATCATGGAACAGGTGCTGCGGGGGCGGCCAGCCGACGAGCCGCCCCTGGAGTCGCTGCGGTTCGTCATCACACACGCCGTCCGGGCCCTCCAGGAGAGCGACCCCGACGAGATGTACCAGCGCACGAGGCTGCTGGTGGAGGTCCCGGCCGTCCGGGCCCGGATGACCGAGACCATGGCCGAGACCTCCCTCCTGCTGTCGCGCGCCCTCGCCGAGCGCACCGGTCGGGACGCGGACGACCTGGAAGTACGGGTCTTCACCGCCGCCGTGTTGGGTGCCCTGCGCGAAGTGACGATCTACTGGGCGGAGCACGACCAGCGAGGTGATCCGGTCGCGCTCCTCGACCGCGCCCTGGACACGCTCAAGGACGGCCTGACCCTCTGAGGTCCCCCTTTCCGCAGGTCCGGCCGTCCCGGTCCGGGTCGAGCCGCAGCGGATCGTCCTTCCCGTTGACCTTCAGCCGGCCGTACCCGTGCGCCGTGAGCCAGTCGCAGCGGGATTTCGTCGTCGCCTTCACCGGCTCCGGGAAGGCGAGCGGCACGCACACGTTCACCGAGCCGTAGTGCCGGTCGCAGCCCGCGACCTGCGGACTCACCGGCGCCGAGGCCCGCTTCCTGCCGTTCTTCCTGGGGGACTTGGCGAGGTCGCCCGCGAAGTCGTGGACATGCGCCGTGGGGGCGTCGCCGGCAGCCGCGAGCGCCGCGGGCGCGGCCCCGAGGTGCACCCACTCGGCGACCGTCGGAACGCCGTTGGCGTCGACGCCGAACAGCATGTACCAGCCGGGCGGCGCGAGATTCGGGTTACTGGTGACGTTCAGGTCGACTGTGCGGTCGTCGATGACGCTCATCGGCAGATCCACGAACCGCTGGTTCGGGTCCGAGGAGTGGGTGACCGCCGCCGGACGGATCAGCTCCGCCTTGGCGATCGGCCGGTCGACGGTGATCCGCTGCGTAGCGCCGTACTGCCACTCCTTGTCGATCACCGAAGTGATGCGCGGCCGCGGACCCTTGAGCAGATACGGCGGGGTGTAGATCGACACGTTGTGGTTGTACGTGCCGTTGCCCGGGTTGTCGCCCACCGCCATCACGCGGCCGTCGGGCAGCAGGAACGCCGAGGAGTGGTACGTCCGCGGGATCGGGTCGGCCGCCAGGCCCTCCTCGTACGTGTTCGTCGTCGGGTCGAAGAACGACGCCTCGTACACCGGGTCGGCCCGGTCGTGCAGACCACCGCCGGTCTCCAGCACCTTGCCGTCCGGCAGCAGTACGGCGGACACGAACATCTTGCCCTCGTCACCGGTCTGCGGCCGCTTGCCCTGGCCCTGGTCGACGAGGCCCTGCGGCAGTGGCGGGCCCGCCGTGTACTGCGGGCTCGGCTGCTTGAGGTCGATGATGTCGGTGAGCCGGTTGGCCACCGGATTGGTCTCGTTGTTGCCGCCGCCGACCGTCAGCACCCGCTGGTCCTGCGCGGGGGGCAGCAGCACGCTCGCGCTCTCGTCGCGCTGGTCCTTGTTCCGCAGGCCCGGCACGTCGGTGATGGTGTTGGCGTCGTAGTCGTAGATCGAGGCACCCGTGCCCTGGGTGCCGTTGCCGAAGACATGGCTGCCGGAGTAGAAGAGCCGGCCGTCCTGCATCAGGATCATCGACGGGTACAGACCCCAGTACGACCAGGTCTGGTTGACCTCGTTCATCGGCAGCCACTTGTTCTGCGCGGCCGAGAACTTCTCCGCCGTCACATTGCCCGTCGAGTCCTCCTTCAGCCCGCCGAAGGAGATCACGTCGCCGTTGCCGAGGATCGTCGCCGACGGATACCAGTGCCCGCCGTTCATGTCGTTCGTCCGCGTGTACGTCTCCGTCGCCGGGTCGAAGGTGTACGAGTCCTTCAGCCCCTGGTAGCCGATCGTGCCGTCGGCCGACGGATAGCCCTTGTTGCCGCTCATCACGAGCACCCGCCCGTCGGACAGCTGCACATGGCCGGCGCAGAACATGTCGGCGGGGGTGGGGATGTTCTTGTACGTGCCCGCCACCGGGTCGTACACGGCGGAGGTGAACGTGCCCGCCGCGAACATCGACGGGTCGTTGCCCGAGCCCGCGATCAACAGCACCTTGCCTCCCCCAGAGCCTCCGGCCTGGGAGGTGCCCCCATGCAGCACGACGGAGTGCATGGAGCGCACCGGGTTCTGCGTGGGCATGACCTCCCACCTGCCCTTGGCGCACTCCTCGGCCGTGCCCGTGCACACCGGGTCGGGCGCGGGCGGGGCGACCTCCTCCATCGCGTAGTCGTCGGTGGTGACGCTGCCGGTGCCGAAGACGGAGACGCCCCAGGTGATCTGGTCCGTGTTCGGCGGAATGACGGGCGTACGGACCTCGCTGCGGGTCCAGCCCGCCTCCATGGGAAGGGTGCGCAGGTCGGTCCAGTACTGCCAGCCGAGGACGGTGTCGTGCCGGAAGAGGGTGAGGGCGGTGTCCGGGGTCGTCGACCTGTACCAGAACGACAGGTCGTACTGACGCTCCGGGACGACGTTCGGCGCGCAGGCGGCGGACTCGGTGATGAGGGCCTTGCGGTCGCCGTCGACGCGTCGGGTCAACTCGACCTTCATCGCGGCCGAACCGGTGTGCGCGTCGGCGGTCGTGGTGAAGGTGAAGTCGTTGTCGCCCCAGCCGGACTTGGACCAGCAGGACGGCATGTCCCCGCTGCCGGCGGTCTCGAAGCCGGGGTTCTTGACGAGGTTCGGGCCCGCGGTGGCGGGCTGCTGGGCGGAGAGGAGGAGGCCCGCGGTCATGACGGCGACGGCGAACAGGGCGGTCGTTCTGCGTATGGACGGCATCAACGGTGTGGATGGCATCAACTGGTGCTCCTTGCGGTACGGCTCCTGGCGGTACGGCTTCCTGCGTTGCCTCCTTTTCGCGGCAGACTGCGTTCTCCCGGGGACCGGGACATCAGCGGCTGCCGCCGCGGGCCCCGGACCCCCGGCCGGACAGGCCGGTCATCGGGGGGTACCGGTGCGGTCACGGCGACGCGCGCCGGTGTAGACCAGCGCTTCGGTCCCGACGAAGCGCAGGACGAACGTGGTGAGCAGCGCCAGCGCCGTGGCGGGCAGCACCGCCAGCTCGAACTGCCCGACGAACAGGGCGATCAGCGGGATCCGCAGCACCAGGTCCGCGTTGGCGAGCAGCGCGAACCGGCCCAAGCGGTCCGCCCAGTGCCGGTGATGACGCCGGTCGCGGAAGAGCAGCACCTCGATGAGGAGGAAGTTCCACACCACGCCCAGCTGGTTGGCGAGGATCTCCGCCGGCAGATAGTGCAGCCCGGCCCCGCTGACCAGCGCGTGCAACGCGAGGAGGTTGGGGACGAAGCCGGAGAGCCCGATCAGCCCGAACGCGATCATCCGGGCGAGCGGGGAGGCGGTGCGCAGCTCGACCAGATGCCGCAGGAAGCGCGCGCCTTCCTTCGCCGTCGACTTGGACTCGCCCGCGAAACGGTCCTGGAAGACGAACGGCACCTCGGCGACCGCGGTCAGGCCCTGTCCGGCCGATCTTGCCGGGCTCGCGTGCCCTGGCACCGCGCCTCGCGGCGTTGTCGTCAGTCGCCGACGCTCCGCGTCGACTCCCTCCTCCGCCTTGCGATCCACGGCACCAGACCCCGCTCCCTGATCCGGCCTGATCAACCGGACAGGACCTAGCCGGCAGCGCACGACCAGCTCCAGCAGAATCTTGTAGCCCAGCGGCTTCAGCGCGTCGGCGGTCACGGCTGCGCGGCGGATCGCGAAGAACCCGCTCATCGGGTCACTGATCCCGCGCAGGGCACGCGGAAAGAGCCCCTTGGTCAGCCAGGTCGCGCCTCGCGAGACGGCCACCCGGTAGCCGCCGGCGAGCCCGGCCCGACTGCCTCCGGGCAGATAACGGCTGGCCACGACGAGGTCGGCGGACTCCTTCTCGCCGGTGGCGACGAGATCGGGCACGAGGGACGGCGGATGCTGCAGGTCGGCGTCCATGACCACGATCCAGTCGGACGCGGCCGCCTTCATCCCTTCCACGACCGCCCCGCCGAGCCCGCCCTCGGGCGCCTCGCGGTGGATGACGGACACCGGGAAGGGACACTCCCGTGCGGCCTCGGCGATCACCGCCGGGGTGTCGTCGGTGGAGTCGTCGACGAAGACGACCTCACAGGGCAGCCGTGCGGGCACCGACCCGCTGAGCCGGTGCAGCAACTCCCGTACGTTCCCGGACTCGTTGAAGGTCGGGATGACGATGGTGACGGCAGCCGGCTCGGCGACGTCGACGGGCGCGTCGACCGCGCGGGGCTGCCGCGCATCGCCGACCGGATCGGACAGGCCTTCGACATTGGCGTGACGGCTCGTCAATTCCGTTCAGCTCCCCCGATTTCGCGGATCTCGATCCGGTCCTCGCCCGCACCGAAGGTGGCGACGGGCGTCGAATGCTCCAATGCGGCCTTCACCAGCGGCAGATCGCGCGCGTCGCGCCGCACCGTCGGGGAGGCGACGACGTAGTCGAGGTCGCGCCAGCCACCGGGCATCGTCTTCGTCACGGCAGGGTCGAGGTCGGCCTTGTAGAACCAGATCGCGCCGAGCCCGGGCTCGTACCCCGCATGCACGAGGTCGAGCCAGAGCGCGTCGTCGACGAGGACCCGGGTGCGAGCCGGATCGGTGATCTCCCCCGACAGCCAGGAGGCGGTGGCTCGGTACGGCGCGTTGGCGTCGGCCGTCATGGCGGAGCGGTCGCCGTCGTACCAGCGGGGTACGACGTACCCGGCAGCGCCCACCGCGAGCAGCACGGCCACCGCCCGGCGGGCGACCGCGGCCGGCCGGCCCTCGCTCGGACTGCGCCATCTGCGCAGCACCGCGTGCGCGACGCTCGCCGTCCCCCCGGCCAGCACCAGCGCCAGGAACGGCAGCGCCTGGATGACGTACATCGCGGGCAGATAGCCGGACGGCCGCATCGCGACGGCCGCCAGGATCGCGACGGCGAGCGCCGGCCCGGCGAGCGCCCGCGCGGTCACCGACCAGCGCACGGTGGCCAGCAGCAGCGCCGCGCCCGCGAGGCCGCCGAGCGGAAGGACCCGGTCGTAGTAGAGCCAGGACTGGAGGACGCCGTACGAGCCGGTGCCTTCGGTGAGGATGAAGCCGGAGCCCGGGCGGCTCATCTGGTACGTGATGCCCTCCCACAGCGACACATGGCCTTCGCCGGGCATCAACTCGCCCTTGAGCAGGGCGAACAGTGGGTACGAGAAGCCGATCAGCGCGCAGGCCGTGACCGCGCCGGTGACCGCGAACTTACGGGTGTCGCGGTGGCTGAAACGCCACATCGTCACCAGCAGCGCGGGCAGGACGACCAGCATCGTCTCCTTCGTCAGCACCCCGACCGCCGCGGTGAGCCCGGCCGCGAAGTGGTGCCACAGATGCCGGCTCGGCGAGGCCGCGAGGCAGAACGCCAGCAGCATCCACATCACGGCGAGGTTGTCGAGGAAGATCTCCCGCTGCAGCACGACGGAGAGCGGGGACAGGCCGAAGAGCACCATCGCGAGACCGGCCGCCCAGCGCGGCAGCCACAGCCGCCGCGCCAGTATGTAGAGCAACACCGCACTGACCGCGCTGACCAGCAGCATCGCGCCCCGCATCGACGCGACCGTCATCGACTCGGGCGCGATCAGCGAGGGTATCCAGGTCAGGGCCGCGAGCTGGATCCAGCCGAGCGGCGGATGGTCGTACCAGTACGTGTAGTGGGCGAGGCCCTCGCCCTGCTGGACCGCCCAGGCCTGGGCGAGATACGTGCCCTCGTCGTCGCTCAGGGTCGGGAAGTGCTGGATGTTCCACCCCTGGACCAGCAGGATCGCCACGAGCAGGATCCCGCACAGCAGCAGATCGGGCCGGGAGGAGCGGAAGCGGACGACGGGCCGGGCGGCCAGGTGTCTCCGGGGATCGACGGGGCGGGCGGCCGCCACCGATGGCGCCGCCGTCAGGGTGGAGGTCACGCGGGGACGTCCTCTCGGGAGAGATGCGCGCCGACATGGCTGGTCAGCTCCCACTCGTTACGGCCCCGCTGCTCGCGCCACACGGCCCGTACGGCCGCGCCCGCGAGGAGCACCTGGTAGAAGGGGCCGCCGATGATGAGCTTGAGGTAGTGCGGGAAGCGGACCCTGAGCCCGTACTGCGTGCCGAAGTCGTGGAGTCCGACGACCTCGAAGACGAAGGTCACCATCGCGGTGATGAGCGGCAGGAAGGTGATGAAGGCGACCCCGACGGGCACGTCGAGGAAGAAGGCCACGGCCGCGTTGAGCGGGATGATCAGGCCGGTGAAGGCCTGCATGAACGGGGTCATCAGCGTGTAGCGGGCGAGCATCCGCTGCCCGAGCGTGGGCAGTTGCTTCCAGTCCTTCTTCCGGTAGACCTGCAGGAAGCCCTGGTTCCAGCGGGTGCGCTGCTTGAGCAGGGACATCAGGGTGCCGGGGGTCTCCTCGCGGGTGACCATGTCGGCGTCGTACGCGACGACGACCTTCTTGCCGACGCTGGACAGGCGTACGCCGAGGTCGCAGTCCTCGGCGAGGCAGTTCTGGTCCCAGCCGCCGGCCTCGCGCAGGACGTCGGTGCGGACGAAGACGGTGTTGCCGCCGAGCGGGATGAATCCCTTCGCGGCGTGCAGATGGAGCCGCGAGCGGAACCAGAAGAAGTACTCCAGGCAGTTGCGCAGCGAGTACCAGGACGAGTGGAAGTTGATCAGCTGGACGCCGCCCTGGACGACGTCCGCGCCGGTGGCGGTGAAGGCGTGGTCGACATGGGCGAGCAGCTCTGGGTGGACCTGGTCCTCGGCGTCGAAGACCCCGACGACATCGCCACGGCAGTGCGGCAGCGCGGTGTTGAGCGCCTTGGGTTTGTTCTTGGTGTCATGGGTGTCGACGACGACCCGTACCCGGTCCGGATCACGGACCGCGGCCCGCGCCGCGACCTCGGTGGTCTCCGGGTCGTCGTGCCCGACGATGACGATGATCTCGAAGTCGCGGTGGCTGGACTCCAGCAGCCGGATGATGGTGTGCTCCAGCACCAGCTGCTCGTGGCGGGCGGGCAGCAACAGGGAGAACGACAGTCCCTGTGCGCCCGCCGGGCTCTCGAACCGGGTGGACGCGAGTGTCTCCGGTGTACGCCACGCATGCATCTGCCACCAGAGCGTGAACGCCGCCATCCAGAACAGCCCCATGGAGACAGCGGCGATCAACACGGAAGTGAGCATTGGCCCCCCTTAAGCAGGGGTGACCGTCACGGCGGCAGGCCCCCTTGCCCACCGCGCGCTCTTCCCCCCTGAAACCCCCTGCGCATGCCCCCACGCGCAGCTGCTGTGTCAGCGGTGAAGAGAATAGGCAGAAACCGTGACGGCCATGTGGCTGATTCGATGAATGGCACGTTTCGGCCAAGCCACCGGATTCCCTCAGAACCCCTTACGCACCAGGCGTCAACTCCCGCCTCAGAGCTTCCACTTCGGCGACCGGGGCAGCACAGACGAAGTGCCGGCAGACATACGCGGCGGGCCGCCCGTCGACCAGCGGACGGTCCGCAAGCAGCGGAAACTCCCCGCTGTCCGGCTCCCCGGCGGCGACCACCGAGCCGGGCGCCGTCCCCAGCAGCGCCGCCCGGTGCAGCTCCCGCACGCCCGGGTCACCCTGCGGCCCGACGACCGCGACCTCCCGGGGTCCGTCGAGCAGCGCCTCGGCGACCGCAAGCCCCCACCCGATGAACCTGGGCGCGCGCGGACCGAGCGCCTTCACCACGCCCAACGCCTGCTCGGCAGCGGTCCGATGGGCCTCGGAACCCGTGTGCGCGGCGTACGAGACCAGCGCACAGGCAGCGGCGGTCCAGCCGGAGGGCGTGGCGTTGTCGGTGGGGTCCTGGGGCCGCCTGATCAGCTGCTCCGCATCATGGGCGGTGTCGTACAACTGCCCTTCGGGGCCGGTGAACTGATCCAGGACGATGTCCAGCAGGAAACCCGCGAAATCCAGCCACGCGCCCTCGCCGCTCACCGACGCCAGCGCCAGGAAGCCCTCCGCGACATCCGCGTAGTCCTCCAGCACCCCGGCGTTCGCCCCGGCCTGCCCGTCCTTGGAGGTACGGCACAGCCGCGCACCGTCGTCCATGTGCAGCCGTACCAGCAGATCGGCGGCCTCCGTCGCCCGCTCGACCAGATCCGGCCGGTCGAAGTACCCGCCCACCTCCGCGAGGGCGGCGATCGCCAGCCCGTTCCAGGCGGCGACGATCTTGTCGTCACGCCCGGGCCGCGCCCGCTCCTCACGCGCGGCGAGCAGCCGCGCCCGGACGGACTCGACCTGTGCGGCGTCGGCCACACCGGCGTCCTGCGGCAGCTGGAGTACCGAGGCCCCCTCCTCGAACGTGCCCTCCTCGGTCACCCCGAAGTACCGGGCCGCGAACTCCGCGTCCTGCTCGCCCAGCACCTCGGTCAGCTGCTCGGGCGTCCAGACGTAGTAGGCCCCCTCCGCGTGCTTCCCGGTCCCGTCGTCGCTGTCCGCGTCCAGCGCGGACGCGAAACCGCCCTCCGGTGTCCGCAGCTCCCGCACCATGAAGTCGGCGGTCTCCAGCGCGACCCGCCGGGCCAGATCACTGCCGGTGGCCCGCCACAGATGCGCGTACACCCGGCACAGCAGCGCATTGTCATAGAGCATCTTCTCGAAGTGCGGGGTCACCCACTCACGGTCCACGGAGTACCGCGCGAACCCGCCGCCGAGCTGGTCGTAGATCCCGCCCCTGGCCATCGCCTCACAGGTGTCCGCGGCCATCTGCAGCGCGCCCTCGGCACCGGTCCTGGCCCAGTGCCGCAACAGGAATTCGAGGGCCATCGACGGCGGGAACTTCGGCGCCCCGCCGAAGCCTCCGTGCATCGGGTCGTACTCCCTGGTCAGCCCGAGCAGCGCCTGCGCGAGCTCCTCCTCGCCCGGCTGCCCCTGCGCCCCGTACGCGAGCGACCGCCCCGCCAGATCCCGGACGACCTTCCCGGCGACCTCCGCGACCTCTTCGCGCCGCCCGGTCCAGGCGCCGGTGACGCCCTCCAGGACCTGCCGGAAGGACGGCATGCCGTGGCGGGGGGCCGGCGGGAAGTACGTACCGAAGTAGAACGGCTCGGCGTCCGGCGTCAGGAACACGGTCATGGGCCAGCCGCCCTGCCCGGTGGCGGCCTGCACGGCCTCCATGTAGACGGCGTCCACGTCGGGCCGCTCCTCACGGTCCACCTTGACGGACACGAAGTGCTCGTTCATGTACGCAGCGGTGTCGTCGTCCTCGAAGGAGTCGTGCGCCATGACGTGACACCAATGACACGCAGAGTAACCAACCGACAACAGAATCGGCACATCGCGGCGACGCGCTTCCTCGAAGGCGTCCGGCCCCCAGGGCCACCAGTCGACCGGATTCTCGGCGTGCTGGAGCAGATAAGGCGAGGTCGCACCACCCAACCGGTTCATACGAGCCAGCCTCTCACACCACAAGACCCCGGCGGCGAAGCCCGCGAACCCTTCCCCCGCGTGCCCGATTCACACTCGTGCGCCATCACGTGGTGAGCGTTGATTAATGGAGCAAGGCGGCGGGTCCGCTCCTGGTCTCCCTCACCCCGGCAGCCCGACCTCCGTCGCGAACTCCACGAACGCCGCCCAGGACGACGGCGGGAAGGTCAGGGTTCCGCCGTCGCGGTCCTTCGTGTCACGGACCATGACCTTCGCCGGGTCGTTGTCTGCGACTTCGACGCAGCTATCGGACCTCGTGTATGAGCTTGTGTGCCAGTTCGGCGATTCAGTTGCCACTTACCTCTCCCAGTCCTTGAAAATGATCGATTGCGGAAAGGATCAGCGCCCTTGCGGTTTGCCCGTAAACGGCCGACTGTCGGAGTAGCTCGAAGACCTTGAAATAGACCTCGATCTCTCGTGGTTGGGTCACCGATAGCTCAGCAGAGAACGTCTCAACGTGCACAACCTTGTCATCGAAGATCGAGAACGAGTTGCCAGGCCAGACCTTCATTCTGGCGTCACGAGGAACGATCCCCAGGCTGACCCTCGATAGCCGCATGACTGCCAGAAGACGATCAAGCTGAGCTGTCATCACTTCGGGGCCGCCGAAGTTGGTGTAGAGAGACTGCTCGGCAAGCAGAACACTGAAGACCCTGTCCCCGGCATACAGGTACTGCTGCCTCTCGAGTCGTCGACCGCCGCGGGCCGGTACCGGCCGGACGTCTGACACCGCGCCGCCGGCCGCTCCCCGGCGGGGCGGGGGCGGGTCAGGACCGAGCGGGACCGGGGCGGGACGGGGGGGACGAGCGAGGACCGGGCAGGACACGTGATCGCCGGACTCCCTCGCGCTGACGCGCGTCACGCAGGACACTTGGCCCCGGAAGCGGAAGCTCTCGGAGGGGGACCCTCATGCGGGACAGCCATCGGGCGGAAGCCGAGCGGCTGTTGGTACGTGCCGTCGAGGAGGAGGTGCGCCGCTCCGGTGGGCGCAGTGACTCCGCGTCGTTGCTGGCGCGTGGCCGGGCGGCGCTGGACGGGCTGGCGGCGAGTGCGGACGAGGAGTACGCGGCGTATCTCCACGCGGTGGAGGAGGCCGAGGCCGGTCAGCTGTCGCTGGGCGAGCGGTTCAGCCGCCAGAACGTGTCGACTCCGGTGCTCGTCACGGCCGTTGCGGCAGCCGCGGCGATCGGCGCGGACATGGCGCTGGGGACCGCTACGGGCACGGCGCTCGGCGCCGGGGCGGTGGTCGCGGTGGCCGGGGCCGCCGCGACGGTGGCCAAGGTGACCGCGGCGCACTGGCCGGCGGCGCACCGCAGAGCCGGTGCTCTCGGCCAGCCGGGCGGGCCCGAGCAGCTGCGGCTGCAGTGGCTGACGGCGCTGGAGGTACGAGGCATCCGGCCGTTCCTGGACCAGCAGCGGATGCTGACGGCCTCCACGGCGCGTCCCGCCAGGAAGACCGCGGCGGGGCCGGCGCTGCGCGGCGCGGACCGCAGCCAGGCGGCGCGCCGCCGTAGTGTGCTGGAGCAGTCGTTCGGGCATCTGCCGGAGCCCGCGGGGCCGTTCGCGGGCCGCCAGGAGGCGATGGCACAGATCGCCCAGTGGGTGCATGCGGCGCGTGCCTCGACGGAGACGAAGCCGACGGTGGTGGTGCTGCACGGTGCGCCGGGGTCGGGGCGTACGACGCTGGCGGTGCGGGCCGCGCACCATCTGAAGGACCAGTTCCGGGGCGCGTGCCTGGTGGATCTGCGCGGCGGTTCCGCCGACGAGGAGCCGCTGCCGACCCGGGACGCGCTGCTGCACCTGCTGAACCGGCTGGGCGCGCCCCGCGAGCAGCTGTTGTTCCGGGGGGCCGACGCAGGCTGGGGCGGGAGAAGGAGCGGGTCGAGGGCCGAGCATGGCAAGGCGCGGGAGGAGAGCGCAGCGGTGCTGCGCGCCACGAGCGCAACGCAGCCAGGCGAGAGCGATCGGCACGCGACGCCGCCCCAGCCTGCGTCGGCCCCCCGAAGCGAGCGGGCGTCCGCGGAGCAGCAGGTGCGGCGGCTGAGCGAGCTGTACCACCAGCATCTGACCGGGCTGCCGGTCACCGTCGTCCTGGACGACGCGAGCGACGCCGGGCAGGTGCGGACCCTGATCCCGGAGCGCTCGGACAGCCTGGTGCTGGTGACCGCGCGCGAGCCGCTGGAGCTGCCGGAGGACATTCCGGCCTGGGTGCACCGGCTGCCGGTGGACGCGCTGGACGCGGCGGGCGCGGAGGAGCTGCTCACGGCGGCCGCGGAGGAGTCGCTGGAAGGACCGTACGACTCACAGTCGGCGGACGGGATACGGGAGTTGTGCGGCGGGCTGCCGCTGGCGCTGCGGATCGCGGGCTCCTCGCTGGGGTCCAGGACTCCTGAGCGGCTGGCCGCGGACCTCGGTGCGTACGGCCCGGTCGGGCCGGTCGAGCGGGCGCTGTGGCTGCGTTACACGGACCAGCCGGAGCAGGCGCGCCGGCTGCTGCGCCGGCTGGCGCTCGCGGGGCGGGCGTCGCTGGGCGCGGCCGCGGCGGCGGCGCTGCTGGCGACCGACGAGGCGGAGGCGCTGCAGTTGCTGTCCGCGCTGTCCCGGGCGGGGTTGCTGGACCATGTGCGCGGTGAGCGCTACCGGTTGCACGATGCCGTACGGGCCTTCGCGCTGGCGCGGCTGCTCGACGAGGAGCAGCAGGCGGAGCGCACGGCCGCACAGGAACGGCTGATCATCGGGTACGCGGAGCTCGCCGACTCGGTGATCCGGCTCGTCGACGGGAAGACGTCGACGCGCGCCGATCAGTTCGGCGGTCACGGCTTCGCCTCGCTGGAGGCGGCGCTGCGCTGGCTGGACGACGAGTCGAGCTTCATCACGGCGGCGCTGCGCCACGCGGAGGGCGTCGACCAGCAGGCCGTGCAGAATCTGCTGGGCGCCCTGTGCGACTACTGCCTGCTGCGCGGCGACCTCTACCGCCTGGGCGAGATCAACGACCTGACCCAGGCCGTCGACCAGGGCCTGCTGGTCCGCTCGGTCCAGTGGCGCACCGGTATCGCGGCCCGTCAGCTCGGCGAGCTGGACAAGGCCCGTACGACCCTGTCGTCGGTGGTGGACCTCTACCGCGAGGCGCAGCACGACGCGGGCGCCGCCCGTGCCCTGTGCTCCCTCGGCATCACGCTGCACCACCAGGGCAATCTCACGGAGGCCGCGGCGAAGCTGCGCGAGGCGATCGAGCTGCAGTCGTCCGAGGTGCTCGCGGCGGACCGGGCCTGGACCCTGCACGCCCTGGCCGCCGTCGAGCGGGACCGGGCGAATCTCGCGGAGGCGCTCACGCTGCTCTCCACCGCGCTCGGGCTGCACCGCAAGGGCGAGTCCCTGCACGGCGAGGCCTGGACGCACTTCCAGTTGGGCCAGGTGTGCCTGCGCATGGGCGATGTGGCGCGCGCCGAGTCGGAGCTGCGCGAGGCCCTCGATCTGTACGGCCGCACCCGGGACGACCGCGGCGAGGCGTGGGCACTGACCCAGCTGGCCCGGGCCCGGCTGGTGGACGGTGACCCGTCGCCCGCGGTGGACCAGCTCCGGCGGGCGCTGGTCCGGCACCGGGACAGTGAGGACGCGCGCGGCGAGGCGTGGACGCTGTACTACCTGGGCCAGGCGCTGGAGGAGCGCGGCGATCACGACCAGGCGGTGCGTGAACTGGAACGGGCCCGCACGATGTTCTCCCGGATGCGGGACGTGTACGGACTCGCCTGTGCCCGCCACCACTCGGGCCGCGCCACCCGTGACCAGCGCGCCGCGCAGACGGGCAACCTCCTCAACTCCGGTTTCGCCCGCCAGCTCCTGGTCGACGCCCGCGCCGACTTCCGCCGCATCGGTGTGGCTCACGGCGAGGCCTGGACCTGTCTGGAGCTGGCGATCGTGGACGCCGGGAACAACCGTCCCGCCCAGGCCCTGGAGCTCTGCGACGAAGCGGCCGCGCTCTTCGCCTCGTACCACGACAGCCGCGGCGGCGACTGGGCCCGTTTCCTGCGCTGCACCCTGCTCCCGTACGCCTCGGCGGGCGGTGTCGAGATCGGCACGGTCGTCGCCCAGGAGGAGCTGGCCCGGCTGCGCGAGGAGTCCCATGCGACGCGCGACGGCAGACTGGAGGACTGCATGGAGGCCTTCGCCCTGGTGCTGGAGCGGGGCGTCCGCCTGGAGGACGGCTGGCAGGCGTGGCAGCTGGGGATGGTGCCGAACCGTCACGCCCGGGAGGTGATGGGGGTACCCGTGGACCCCGCGCGGGAGTGATCCGCCCGGGGCGCGGGCGGCGCCGGCGCTGGCGGGCACATGCGGGACACGCATCTGGGCACCAGCCCCGGCGCACGGCCGCGAGTTTCTCGCGTTGCCGCTTCGCGCTCACCACTCGCGCCGGCTACTTGCGCCGGCTACTCGCGCCGAGCGTCCTTGGCGGACGCGGCAGCGCCGGCTTCCGGCGCCTCCTCGAAGTTCACCTTGCCCATGTGGCGGTTCATCGACTTCATCAGCAGCCACACACCGACGGCCATGACGGCGAAGACGATGAACCCGAGGACGCCCGGGGTCACCTTGTTCTCGTCGAGCTCCTTGGCGAGCGGGACGAGGTGCGACATTGCGAGGTTTGCGCTAGCGCTCATGTCAGTCATTGTCGCGGACGCCCGCGAAGAGGTCGTCCTCGGGGAGGGAAGTGTCGACCAGGGACCTGGCGAGCTCGTACTCCTCGGTCGGCCAGACCTCCTTCTGGATCTCCATCGGCACGCGGAACCAGCCGCCGTCCGGGTCGATCTGGGTCGCGTGGGCGATCAGGGCCTTGTCGCGGGTCTCGAAGAAGTCGGCGCACGGAACATGCGTGGTCAGGGTCCGCTCGACGCGCTCGAACTCCTTCCAGCGCTCCAGCCACTCGCCGTACGGGGACTCCAGACCACGGGCGAGCAGCGCCTCGTGGAGGGCCACGGTGCGCGGGCGGTTGAAGCCCTGGTTGTAGTAGAGCTTCAGGGGCTGCCAGGCCGGGCCGAATTCGGACTCCGGGTACTTCTCGGCGTCGGCCGCGCCCTCGAAGGCCACCATCGAGATCTTGTGGGTCATGATGTGGTCCGGGTGCGGGTACCCGCCGTTCTCGTCGTACGTCGTGACGACCTGGGGGCGGAAGGAGCGGATCTGCCGCACCAGCTCGCCCGCCGCCTTGTCGACGTCCTCCAGGGCGAAGCAGCCCTCCGGGAGCGGCGGAAGCGGGTCGCCCTCGGGGAGGCCGGAGTCGACGAAGCCGAGCCACTCCTGCTTCACGCCCAGGATCTCCCGGGCCTCGTCCATCTCTTTGCGGCGTACCTCGTGGATGTTCTCCTCGATGTATTTGTCGCCCTGGAGCTTCGGGTTGAGGATGGAGCCGCGCTCGCCCCCCGTGCAGGTCACGACCAGCACGTCCACCCCCTCGGACACATACTTGGCCATCGTGGCCGCGCCCTTGCTCGACTCGTCGTCGGGGTGGGCGTGAACGGCCATCAGTCGCAGCTGATCAGTCAAGACTCGATCCTCAGTCATTTGTCGCTCGGGACAGCTTCTATAGTGACGGAATCGGGGGACCGAAAATTCCGGGATCCCGGACTGTGAGAGGACGATCATGACCGCGGCACGCGAGGGACTTCCCCGTGACCGTTACGGCCGCTCGGCGGACGAGCGCGCGGACCGCAAGCTCAAGATCGTCGGCGCGGTGCTCGGCGTGGGCCTGCTCGGCATGGTCGGCTGGTTCGGCTACGACTACGTCAGCGGACAGCGGATCAGCGCCGAGGTCATCAAGTTCGACGTCTCCGCGGACGACAAGGTCCAGGTCCATCTCGAGGTCCGCAAGGACAAGGACGCCCAGGGCTACTGCACGCTGCGGTCCCGCGCGGAGGACGGCAGCGAGGTCGGCCGGCGGGACGTGCGTTTCGACGTGCGCGAGAGCCGTGTGGACGAGGTCGTCACGGTGCGTACGACGGCGAAAGCGACCAGTGCCGAGCTGGTGGGCTGTACCGCGGACAGCGGGCCAAAGGGCTGATGTTTTCCCCGCCCCATCAGGGCTGACCTGCGTTGACGCATTTTTGAGGGCTTTTGGTCCTCCCCCTTTCCCGCACCAATTGTTAGGCTCGTGGTTTCGCCCACTCGTGAAGGCACATCCTTCTGGGTAGGGCGATGCTTTGTATCCCCAGTACCTACGAGGAGCACCTGTGACCCAGACCAGCGAGAACGTCACCTGGCTCACCCAGGAGGCGTACAACCAGCTCAAGGCCGAGCTGGAGTACCTGTCTGGTCCCGCGCGTGTCGAGATCGCCAAGAAGATCGAGGCAGCCCGCGAGGAGGGCGACCTGCGGGAGAACGGCGGGTACCACGCGGCCAAGGAGGAGCAGGGCAAGCAGGAGCTCCGTGTGCGCCAGCTGACCCAGCTCCTGGAGAAGGCGAAGGTCGGCGAGGCCCCGGCGGACAACGGCATGGTGGCCCCCGGCATGGTCGTGACGGTCGCGTTCGACGGCGACGAGAGCGACACCGAGACCTTCCTGCTCGCCTCCCGCGAGTACGCGTCGGAGGACATCTCGACGTACTCGCCGCAGTCCCCGCTCGGCGCGGGCGTCAACGGCAAGAAGGTCGGCGAGGAAGCCGAGTACGAGCTGCCGAACGGCAAGACGGCCATGGTCAAGATCATCGAGGCCAAGCCCTACCAGGGCTGACCGCCCTCAGCGGCCGTGTGCGGAAGGCCCCGGCACCGATGGTGCCGGGGCCTTCCGTCGCTGACGGGTCAGACCGTCGCCGAGCGGTACTTGCGCACCGCCATCGTGCGGAACACGGCGACGATCAGGATCGAGTAGATGATCGACGCCCACACCGGGTGCTGCATGGGCCAGGCGTCGGATGTCGAGACGCCCGGGTTGCCGAACAGCTCACGGCACGCCTGCACTGTCGCGCTGAACGGATTCCACTCGGCGACAGGCTGCAGCCAGGACGGCAGCTTGCTGGAGTCCACGAAGGCGTTCGAGATGAACGTGACGGGGAACAGCCAGATCAGACCGCCGGAGGTGGCGGCCTCCGGGGTACGGACCGACAGACCGATCAGTGCTCCGATCCAGGAGAACGCGTACCCGAGCAGAAGCAGCAGGGCGAACGCTCCGAGCGCCTTGAGGACGCCTTCGTGGACCCGCCAGCCGACGAGCAGCGCGACGATCGCGAGCACCACGACCGTCAGCGCCGTCTGGACGAGATCCGCGAGCGTACGCCCGGTGAGGACGGCGCCGCGCGCCATGGGCAGCGACCGGAAGCGATCGATGAGCCCCTTGTGCATGTCGTCGGCGATGCCTGCGCCCGCACCGGCCGTGGCGAAGGTGACGGTCTGGGCGAAGATGCCCGCCATCAGGAACTCGCGGTAGACGGAAGGGGACGTGGAGGCGCCGATCTGCATGGAGCCGCCGAAGACGTAGCTGAACAGCACCACGAACATGATCGGCTGGATCATCCCGAAAATGATCATTTCGGGGATCCGCGTCATCCGGATCAGATTGCGCTTGGCGACGACGAGCGAGTCGTTGACCGACTGCGCGATGCCGCCGCGCGGGCGGGGGGCCGCGACGCGGTCCGCCGGTTCCTGGACGGTGGTCACTTCACGGCCTCCTTCCTGGCCTTGCGGTCCTTCGCCGGCCGGGCCGCCGGGACCTCGCTGCTGTCCTCCGCGGCCTGCTCGGCGACGTGACCGGTCAGCGACAGGAACACGTCGTCGAGGGTGGGGCGGCGCAGGCCGATGTCGTCGATCTCGATACCGCGGGTGTCCAGCTCGCGGATGACCTCGGCGAGGAGCTTGGCGCCACCCGCGACCGGGACGGTGAGCTTTCGGATGTGCTCCTCGACGGCGACCCGACCGGCTTCCGTACCGTCCGTGCCGAAGCGCTGGAGGACGTCACGGGCCGGGGCGATCTCCTCGGGCCGGTGGACGACGACCTCGACGCGCTCCCCGCCGGTGCGGGCCTTGAGCTGGTCCGACGTGCCGCGGGCGATGACCTTGCCGTGGTCGACGACGCAGATGTCGTCGGCGAGGTGGTCGGCCTCTTCGAGGTACTGGGTGGTCAGCAGCAGTGTCGTACCGCCGCTGACGAGTTCCTTGATGACCTCCCACAGCGCCTGGCGGTTCCGCGGGTCGAGGCCGGTGGTGGGCTCGTCCATGAACATCACGGGCGGCGAGACGACCAGCGCCGCGGCGAGGTCGAGGCGGCGCCGCATGCCGCCGGAGTAGGTCTTGGCGGGTCGGTCCGCGGCGTCGGCGAGACTGAACCGCTCCAGCAGCTCGCCTGCCCTGGTCTTCGCCGCACCGGCGCTCATCTGGTAGAGGCGGCCGACCATCTGCAGGTTCTCGCGGCCGGTCAGATACTCGTCGACGGCGGCGAACTGACCGGAAAGGCCGATGGACCGGCGGACTTCGTTGGGGTGCTTGAGGACGTCGATCCCCGCGACGACCGCCTTGCCGCTGTCGGGCTGCAGCAGGGTGGTCAGGACGCGCACGGCGGTCGTCTTGCCCGCGCCGTTCGGGCCGAGCATTCCGAGGACCGTGCCCTCGGGGACATCGAGATCAACTCCGTCCAGAGCCCTTACCTCGCCGAAGGTCTTCACCAGACCTTCGGCGTAAATGGCGCCTGGCATGTGGGTACTCCCAGTGGCAGAGGGTGGGTTGCTTCCTGCGTACGGGCCGCTCACGTACTGCTCACGTGCTGTTTACGCACTGCTTATTCCGCGCGATTGCTACGCAAGCTTAGATTTCGCCACGTGTCGGCGCAGGCGAATTTCCATGACCCGCCAGCGGACCGTAACGCGATACATCGCGATACACAAGGGGAATGACGCGGTCGATGACGAACCGCCGACGGCGAGAGCCGATGACCGGGTGACGCGGCCCCGACAAGATCGCCCGGACAGGGCCCGGAGCCGGCCGCCGGCGAGTCAGCCGATGACGCGATACCCCGCGTCCCGCAGCGCCGTACCGACCTCCGTGCAGTGCTCGGGCCCCTTCGTCTCCAGGTGGAGCTCCACCTCGACCTCCGTGAGGCCCAGCCGCGGATCGGTCCGTACATGCCCGACGTCCAGCACGTTGGCATCGACCACCGACAGCACCCCGAGCAGCGTCGCCAGCGCCCCCGGCCGGTCGGGGAGCCGCAGCCGCAGCGACAGGTAACGGCCCGCCGCGGCCATACCGTGCCGCAGGATCCGCTGCATCAGCAGCGGGTCCACATTGCCGCCCGACAGCACCGCGACGACCGGCCCCTGGAACGCGCGAGGGTCGCTCAGCAGTGCCGCGACCGGGCTCGCGCCGGCCGGCTCGACGACCAGCTTCGCCCGCTCCAGGCAGAGCAGCAGCGCCGAGGAGAGGGCGTCCTCGGAGACCGTACGCACTTCGTCCACCAGCTCCTCGACGATCGCGTACGGCACATCGCCGGGACAGCCCACCCTGATGCCGTCCGCCATCGTCGTCGGCGCCTCGATCGACACCGGCCGGCCCGCCGCCAGCGAGGGCGGATACGCCGCAGCGCCCTCCGCCTGCACCCCGATCACCTTCACATCCGGGCGCAGCGCCTTCACCGCGACCGCGATGCCCGCCGCGAGCCCGCCGCCGCCGACACCGACGACGATCGTCCGTACCTCCGGGCACTGTTCGAGGATCTCCAGGCCGACCGTGCCCTGCCCGGCGATGATGTCCGGATGGTCGAAGGGGTGGATGAAGACCGCGCCGGTCTCGTGCGCGTACTCCTGCGCGGCCGCCAGCGTCTCGTCGACGACATGGCCGTGCAGCCGCACATCGGCGCCGTAGTCCCGGGTCGCCGCGACCTTCGGCAGCGGCGCCCCCACCGGCATGAACACCGTCGAGCGCACCCCGAGCAGCGCGGACGCCAGTGCGACTCCCTGCGCGTGATTGCCCGCCGACGCCGCGACGACGCCCGCCGCACGCTCCTCGGGCCGCAGCCCCGAGATACGTACGTACGCACCGCGCAGCTTGAACGACCCCGTCCGCTGAAGGTTCTCGCACTTGAGGTGGACAGGCGCTCCCACCAGGCCGGACAGATACCGGCTGCCCTCCATCGGGGTCAGCCTGGCCACGCCGGAGAGCATCTTCTGCGCACCGCGGACGTCGTCCAGGATGAGCGGGTGAAAGGGGCCTGGCGTACGGAAGCTCATGACAGCAAGTCTCGCAGCTCAGCGGCCTGACAGCGGCCCCGGTCACACAGGGGTCCACGGGATTTCGCAGGGCAGGTACGGACCCGCCCCGGTCCGCGTACTCTGTCCCCCACCAACCGACCACCGCACGAGAGAGCCCCTCGCAGCCATGCCCACATCTCAGGACATGACGACCACTGCGCCTGACTCCCGGGGCTCGGCCCCCGAACCTCAGGGAGCCCCCGGTCTCCTCGATGCCCTGCAGCACCAGGTCGCCGTATTCGCACGCCGTGCCGAGCAGACCCGGCTCGGCGGGGTCGGCCAGGTGCGCAACTCCATGGACCGCGCCGCCTATCTCCTGCTCAACCGGCTCGATCAGGAAGGCCCGATGGGCGTCAAGGCCCTCGCCGCCGGAATGGGCATCGACTCGTCGACCGTCACCCGCCAGGTCGCGCCGCTCGTCGACACCGGCCTGGTCAAGCGCACCTCGCACCCCGAGGACGGGCGCGCGGTCGTCCTCCAGCTCTCGCCGCGCGGCCAGGCCCGCCTGGACGAGGTCCGCTGCTCGCGACGCGAGCTGATGGCCCAGGTGACCGACGGCTGGACCGAGGAGGAGCGGGAGTCGTTCTGCACCCTGCTCACCCGGTTCAACTCGGCGCTCTCCGCCCGCCAGGCCGGGCTGCCGGCCGTCGAAACGGAGACGCCCCCAGCCTCTTGACCCGGGACGCCGCCTGCCTTGATATGAGGACGTGCGAGAAACGCGGCAGACGGCACTCGCCGGCCGCCGCGCCCGCGAGTTCGAGGCATTCGTCGCGGGCGCGGCCGGCCGGCTGCTGCATGCCGCGACCCTGCTCACGGCCGAGCCTCACGGGCACAATCCGCACGCGCAGCGGCTGCTGGTCGCGGCGCTGGCGCACACGTACGCGGAGTGGGACAGGCTGCGCGGCGAGGACCCGTACGACCGCACCCGCCAGGAGCTCGCCGCCCGCTTCGCCCGGACGGCCTGGCGCTTCCACCAGCGGACCTGGAACGAGGGCGCGGACGTCGGCGTACTGGCCCGGCTCAGCCCGCAGGAACGGCTGATCGTGGTGCTGCGGCTGTACGAGGGCGTCGCCGAGGAGCAGACCGCGGCGCTGCTCGGGCTGCCGGTCGAGCGGGTCCGGGCGATCTGCGAACGCGCCGTCTCCACCCTGCGCAGCACCCGCCCGCCGCGCCTGCGGGCACCGGTCTGGACGGCGGGCCCGTCATGAGCCGCCGCAATGTCAAGGAGGAGGAGGTCCGGCGCCTGCTGGACATCCCCCACCCGCTGGTCCCCGCCGACCTGTACGTCCGCGCGACCACCCGCGGCACCCGGCTGCTGCGCCGCCGCCGCACCCTGCACCGCGTGGGCTGGCTGCTGCTGCTCGCCGCCGCCGTCGCGTTCGCGGTGTGGGCGGCGGTCGTCGAGCCGTGGAGCGTTCCTCCGTCGGCGACGACGCCTGAGATCGAGGGCTGGTGAGCCCGGTTCTATCCTGGGAAGAGCGGGGCAACGCACCAGCACAGGAGGTCGTCATGACCAGAAAAGTTGCCGACTGCCGCAGGTTCCCGAGCGAGACGAACTGCACCCTCACCATCGCGGGTGAGGAGGAGGAAGTCCTCCGGGCCGCGACCGAGCACGCGGTCTCCGTCCATGGCCACGAGGACAGCGCGGAACTGCGCGAACAGATCAGCAACATGCTGGAGGACGAAAAGGTCGGCGCCTGACCGGGGGCAGGGGACCGGGGCTGAGACACCCGGCCACGCGCCGGGACCCGGCGGAACGGCGCCCGAGCGGGTCGAGCTGTAACCGGGCCCGAGCGAGGTCGAGCCGTAACCGAGCCCGAGCGAGGTCGAGCTGTAACCGAGCCCGACCAGGGTCGAGCTGCAATCGAGCCCGACCAGGGTCGAGCCGAAACCGAGCCCGAGCGAGGTCGAGCCGAAACCGAGCCCGAGCGAGGTCGAGCTGTACCGGGCCCGGGCGGGCGATGTCGCCGACCCGGGCCCTCGCCATCAGCCCAGCGCCTGCTGGAGATCCGCCAGCAGATCGTCCACCGCCTCGATCCCGACCGACAGCCGCACCAGATCCGCCGGAACCTCCAGCGCCGAGCCCGCCACAGAGGCGTGCGTCATCCTGCCCGGGTGCTCGATCAGGGACTCGACGCCGCCCAGGGACTCACCGAGGGTGAAGAGCTTCGCGCGGTTGCAGACCTCGACCGCCGCCTCCTCGCCGCCCTGGACCTGGAACGACACCATGCCGCCGAAACGCTTCATCTGCTTGGCCGCGGTCTCATGGCCCGGGTGCTCCTCGAGCCCCGGGTAGAGGACACGCGTCACCTTCGGGTGCTTCGTCAGCATCTCCGCGACGCGCTCGGCGTTGTCGCTGTGGCGGTCCATACGGACCGGCAGCGTCTTGATACCGCGCAGCACGATCCACGAGTCGAACGGGCCGGCGACCGCGCCCATCGCGTTCTGGTGGTACGCCAGCTCCTCGCCGAGCCCGGCGTCCGCGGTGATCAGCGCGCCGCCGACGACGTCCGAGTGACCGCCCATGTACTTCGTCAGCGAGTGCACGACGATGTCCGCGCCGAGCGCGAGGGGCTGCTGGAGGTAGGGGCTGGCGAAGGTGTTGTCGACGACGAGCTTCGCCCCGGCGCTACGGGCGATGTCCGCGACGGCGGCGATGTCGGTGATGCCGAGCAGCGGGTTCGACGGGGTCTCGACCCAGATCACCTTCGTACGGTCGGTGAGTGCCGCCCGTACCGAAGCCGGGTCGGAGGTGTCGGCGACGGAGTACTCCACACCCCACCGCTGGACGACCTTGGCGAAGAGCCGGAACGTGCCGCCGTACGCGTCGTTGGGGATCACCACGTGGTCCCCAGGGGTCAGCAGCGTACGGAGCAGGCAGTCCTCGGCGGCGAGGCCGGAGGCGAAGGCGAGGCCACGGCGGCCGCCCTCGAGGGCCGCGAGGTTCTCCTCGAGCGCGGTACGGGTGGGGTTGGCGCTGCGGCTGTACTCGTAGCCGCCACGCAGTCCGCCCACGCCGTCCTGCTTGTAAGTGGACACCTGGTAGATGGGCGGGACGACCGCGCCGGTCAGCGGGTCGGCGGTGTTGCCCGCGTGGATCGCGATGGTCTCGAAGCTGTGCTGGTCGCTCATGTGCCCCGAGGGTAGTCCCCGGCCGGTAGTCGTCCCCGTGCCGTCCGGGACAATGGCCGTATGGAGATTCTCTGGTTCCTGATCGCGATGGGCCTGCTGGCCGCCGCGATCGGCCCGTATGTGATGCGCCGCCGTAACGCCGTCCGGCAGGTCGCGCCCGGATCACCGGACGCCGCCGACCCTTCCGCGTACGGATTCGTCCGCCAGGAGTTTCTCGATCTGCGGCTGCCCGGGCCCGACCAGGACCTCCTCGACGTGCTCGACATCGTGCAGCGCACCCAGGACTGGCGGGCCGCGTCCCAGCTGCTCGCCGGCACGGGCAAGGAGGGCGAGCTGCGCTGGCAGCGCGTGCAGGCGTTCGCGGGCGCGGCATCACTCGAACTGCAGCAGCAGCCCGGCAGCGGCGGTTCGTGGCTGCGTACCTGGCGTGCGGAGTCCCCGAAGGACGCGGGCGGCGCGGCCGTGCACGCCGAGTTCCTGGTGCAGCAGGCCTGGCGGTCCTCCGGCGGCTCCGGGAGCGACGACTTCCGGATCATCCTGGAGGAGGCCCGTACGGTCTGCGCGGAGGCGGCGCTGCTGGCCCCCGGCGACCCCGTCCCGTACATCGTCGAACTGGCCGTGGCCCGCGGACTCGGCTACTCCCACGAGGAGTTCGACCAGCTCTGGGCGAAGGTGATCGACCGCGCCCCCACGCACATGGGCGCACACCTCGCCGCCCTGCACTACTGGTGCGAGAAGTGGCACGGCTCGCGGGAGGAGGCCGACCACTTCGCGACCACAGCCGCGGCCCGCGCCCCGCAGGGTTCGCTGCTCGCGGCGCTGCCGCTGTTCGCGGTCTTCGAGCATCTGCCCGAGGTCAATCTCGTGTCCGGCTTCTACCAGAGCGCGGTGGTCACCAGGGCGGTGGAGGGCGCGCTGCACGCGACGCAGACCGCCGCGGCCGACGACCCGGTGCTCCCGCACGTCCGCCATCTGCTGGTCTTCTTCCTGGTCGGGTCGGAGCGCTGGGCCGAGGCCATGTACCAGCTGGTACGGGTCGACGGCCATGTCGGTGCCCTGCCCTGGACCCACGGCGGCGACCCGGCGGAGGCCTACGCCGTGTACCGGGCGATGGCGGTGGCGGGCTACGAGGCGAATGGGGGAAGCCCGGCGACGCTGCTCAGCTGAGCCCGGGTGAGCCCTCAAGGCCGGCGAAGGTGCGAAGTCACCCGGTGAGCGTTTGACCTTGACACAGCGACAAGGCCTTCACCGCTTGCCAGGGAGGTGGTCTCGATGACCATGACGAGACAGGACGCGGATGCGATACGAGCGCTCCAGGGCCTGGAGGACAGCCGTTCGTCCGTGCGACTGCGGGCGGCTCTGGCGGTCGGCACGACGCCAGATCCGCGCTTCGTCGAGAAGCTCATCGAGCGATGCGCGATCGAGCCCGAGTTCTTCGTCCGCGACATGCTGACCTGGGCGCTCACCGGCCACCCGGTGTCCATGACGCTCCCCGAGCTGCTCCGCGAAGTCCGCTCGGAGCGTGTGCAGGCACGGAGCCAGGCGCTGCACACGTTGTCCAAGATCGGGGACCGGCGGGCGTGGCCGGCGATCACACGGGCGCTCCTGTCCGACGCCGACGACGAAGTGGCGCGGAGCGCCTGGCGGGCCGTGGTCGTGCTCGTGCCGGAAGCGGCGTACCTTGTTCAGCTACGCGACGCACGGTGACGGATCTCTCCTGGGGTGCCGCGTACGCGGCCCGCGGGGCGGGCCCCTGACTTGTGACCGTCCACCGAAGGGGGACGGTGCACAGCAGCGGCACCCACCCCGCAGCCTTCGCCTTCCGCCGGGCCGCCTCGCGGTCAGCCCTCAGCGCGGGCGGGCAGTCGCCATCCCGGGCGCGGGAAGTGGCAGGTGTAGCCGTCCGGGTAACGCTGCAGGTAATCCTGGTGCTCGGGCTCGGCCTCCCAGAAGGGGCCGACCGGCTCCACCTCAGTGACGACCTTGCCCGGCCACAGGCCGGAGACATCCACATCCGCGATCGTGTCCTCGGCGATCCGCTTCTGCTCGTCATCCACGTAGTAGATCGCCGAGCGGTAGCTGAGGCCGATGTCGTTGCCCTGACGATTCTTTGTGCTCGGGTCGTGGATCTGGAAGAAGAACTCCAGGATCGCGCGGTAGTCGGTCTTCGCGGGGTCGAAAAGGATCTCAATGGCCTCCGCGTGCGTGCCATGGTTACGGTACGTCGCGTTCGGCACGTCACCCCCGGTGTATCCCACCCGGGTCGCCGTCACGCCCGGAAGTCGGCGGATCAGCTCCTCCATCCCCCAGAAGCATCCGCCCGCCAGCACGGCCCTCTGCGTCTGCGCAGCCATTGCTGCCCTCCAATATCTGTCAGCTCGCTCACTCGGGCTACCCGGCTCGCACACCACCGGCATCCCATACCCGCCCTCCTCAACGCGCGAGAGATCCAGACGATTCCGTGCCCCTCCGACCGGCCCTGCGGTCGCCGACCGCCGGCCACGTCGAGAAGCGCACCGACCTGTTGCCCACCCCCACGCCGACAAGGCCGCCGAACGCTCAACCGTCGCTGCCGGGGTGAGTCACCCGGCATCACAGACCCGCCGAGAAGCGGGTCAAACCAAGCGGTCCAACGAGCCGACGAGCCGCCGCACTGGCACCAACCACAACCACAAGCCACGCACTCAAGACCGCCTGGCCGTTGCCGCAGCTGGACCTGCTGCTCAGGCGTCAACTCCACCGCCAAAAGCCTCGGCATCACCGCCACGCCCGCCAAAGCTCCAACCCCAACGGGGAGTTGACCTCACCGAGACCTAGTGCCGCGACCGGCAATGTTTGCCCGTCAAGGAGCATCGTCCGGTGCATGGGGTCTCCCCAGGCCCGCAGGGCCGAGGGGAAGCATCGCAAGGCGGCCAGAAGTCCTTGTAGCGGAGCTACCAGGGCTTTTGGCCAACGCAGCGAGGGTGCGTGCCGGGCGGCGCGACAGGGCAAAGCTTGCTGGGAGGGGCACTAGCGCGACACAAGGAAGTGGACCTCACGGGGCCTGACCTCCAGGTCGCTCAAGCCGTCGGGCGTCGCGCCCATCTCGCGGGCGACGTCGGCCGCCGCCAGGAATGCCTCCTCGGACTCGAAGGCGCCGGTGGTGACGACGGCGTCGCCGTCCGGCGTGACCCAGACCCCGACGGACAGGAAGCCCGGCTGCCGCCGCGTCGCCTCGGCGACCTGGTGGCATTCGCCGACGAACTCCTCGACGTGCTCGGCGGCCGGGTAGTGGAAGGCAACGAAACCGAATGACATGACGTGTCCCCTCTCGGGTTATACGATGCCGTACAAGACGAGGCTAGACCTGTTGTACGAGGCCGTACAACAGGTCTGACTGGGTGAGGTGGGTCACAGATGGGCGCATTGCGCACACCGCGCGAGAAGTGGGTCGAGGAGGGGCTTCGGGCGCTGGCCGCAGGCGGAGTGGACGCGGTGCGGGTCGAGGCGCTCGCCAAGGCGCTGGGGGTGACCAAAGGGGGCTTCTACGGCTACTTCGCCGACCGTGACGCACTGCTGACCGAGATGCTGGACGCCTGGGAGCGCGAGAGCGTGGACGACGTAGTGGACCGGGTCGAGCGGGAGGGCGGTGACGCACGGAACAAGGTCCGCCTGGCCGGACAGCTCACCTTCTCCAGCGACCGCCTGCTCCCCATCGACCTGGCCATCCGCGAATGGGCCCGCCGTGACCACACCGTCGCCGACCGCCTGCGCCGCGTGGACAACAGGCGCATTCAGCTGGCCCGAGACGCGATCGGCACCTTCTGCGCCGACCCCGACGAGGTCGAGGCTCGCGCCCTGCTCGCGTTCTGCGCGGCCATCGGCATTCACTTCCTCGCCGCCGACCACCCCGGCCGCACCCGCGCCCCGGTCATCGCCCGCGCCGCCGACATCATCCTCGACGTCCCGCATGGCAACCCTGGCGCATGATCCCTTCCCCAGGCCCCTGGCAGTCGCCGGAAACGCCGGGGCGCTCATCGTGCCGGCCAAGTGAGGCGGTGAAGCGCGCTGCTGAACCCTCGAGTCGAAATTCGGTGGCCGCCTGAACCGGCCGACCCCACGCTGTACGCCATGGAAGAACCGCAACGCAGGATCCGTGCGGCCTACTCGGAATCCACGATCACCGTCTACCAGGCGTACTCCCCGGAAATCGGCCTGCCCGCCGTCCGCGACGGCCGCTTCCCCGCCGCGTGGAAGCGGGACAGGATGACATGGATCAAGCAGTGCTCATAGCCTCTTTCCATGGCTGAAGACGACAACGACCAGCAGACGGACGCCCGGTTACGGCGCGCCCTCCGGGCTAGGCAGGCAGCTGGCGGGCAGAGGGAGAAGAAGCACCGGGCCAACTGGGCAGGAGAGCCGGCGGCGATCTACTGCCGCATCTCTCACGTGAACGACGACGACCAGACGGGCGTGGAACGCCAGGAGAGCATCTGTCGCGAGGTGGCCGACCGTCTAGGGCTCATAGTGGACGAAGACCAGGTCTTCGTGGACAACAACCGGTCGGCATGGCAGCGGAAGCGCAAGCGTCCGGGGTGGGACGCACTACTGGCTGAGGCCAGCAAGGGCCGCGTGCGTCACGTCCTCACGTACCACCCGGATCGGCTGATGCGACAGCCGCGCGATCTCGAAGAGCTCTTGCAGATCGCTGACGATCACGACATCACGTTGCATGGTCAGGCGAACCGGCGTGATCTCGCCGACCCCGATGACCGCTTCTTCCTGCGGATCGAGGTCGCGCACGCGTGCCGGTCAAGTGACGACACTTCTCGCCGACTGATCGATTCCATGATCGACCGTGTGCAGGACGGCAGGCCGCACACCGGCAGGCGACGGTACGGGTACGACAAGACCGGCATGGTTTTCGTCCCTGAAGAGGCCGACATCGTGCGGGAGATCTTCACTCGCTATCTCGACGGAGTGAGCCCGGTCCAACTGGCGAAGGAGTTGTACGAGCGGGGTGAGAAGACCGCTGAAGGGCGCAACTGGAGTGCCCCGCGAGTGCGGGATGTTCTCGACAGCCGCCACGTCGCCGGGATCCGTGTCTTCCGGGGCGAGGAAGTCGGGGACGGTGAATGGCCCGCGATCATCGACCGGGGGATGTGGCTCGAAGTCCGGGAGCGCCGCGCCTACCGGGCCGCGAAGCTGGCGAGCGGCAAGAAGCCGAGCAGGTTCTATCTGCTGCGTGGCGTGGTTACTTGCACAGGATGCGGCAGGATCATGGGCGGCTCAGGAGGAAGTGGCGCCAAGTACGTCTGCCATCGTCACACTCACCGGCTCGATACCCCGCGCTGCAACAGAGTCATCTCCGCTCCGATCTTGGAAGAGTTCGTGAGCGAGGCCGCTGTCAACCTCCTTGAGCGGCTTGACCTGTCGGAGGCACCGACGCCCTCTGAACTGTCGGACGAGGATCGGGCCACCATCGAGGTCGACCGTCGCGAGCTCGACGAGCTCAAGGACATGTGGCAGAAGCAGGAGTTGAAGACTCGGGAGTATCGCGAGATGCGCAAGATCGTCGAAGCACGCATCGCGGAGATAGAGCGCAAGATGGTCGTCCGTCCGACCACCGAGGTGCTGGATGGTCTTGTGGGCCCGAACGCACGGGCGAGCTGGGAAGCCCTGAAGGAGGCGGAGGACTGCCAGCGGATGAACGCCGTGATCCGCTTCCTGTTCGCGGCGGTCAAGATCAAGGAAGCGACGAAGAAGGGTCGATACTTCGACTACGGCAGGATCGAGATCGAGCAGAACCCTATCTGGACCTGACTCGCAGGAGAACGAAGGGGGCCTCACGCGAGGCCCCCTCTTCGCTGTCTTATTCGATCTTGCCCCCTGGTTGGCGTTCCAGGAGTCGCGCAAGGCGCTTTGCTGATTCCGGGCCGATCCTGGTGGAGAAGGTCCGGCACACTCTTTCCAGATGGCGAGCTCTTTCCGCGTCACGGTTCTGATTTGTCAATGGCCCACCACCGTCCAGTGGATCGCTTCGCGGGCGATCTCGCGGTTCGTGGCGAGATCTTCGGCGACTCCGGCCGCGATGAGGGCCGCCCCGGGGGTGTGGCCCGATCCGACGTAGCGCCAGTTGCGTTCGGTGATCGCGTCGGGGATGTCGGCGTGGCCCATGTGGTGGGCGCGTTCGGCGCGGAGTGCTGCGTAGGTGGTGGAGTAGGCGCGGGATTTGGTGAGGATGTGGCCCCGGTAGCCGAGTGTGTGGGTCCAGGCCCGGAGGCGGAGAGGCTCGTATTCCGGGAGGTTGCCGAGGCGCCAGCAGGTGCGCATGAGCGTGCGGACGTGTGTGCTGACGGGTGCCGTGGCGATGTCGGCCCAGGCGGTGAGCGGGTGGTCGAGGCCGGCGCCGGTCTCGCTGGCTCCCTTGGTGACGTACTTGGCGACGTATGCGGCTACGGCGTCGTCGTCCGGGCCGTCGCCATTGGCGTGCAGCGGTCGGGCGTCGATCTGGTCGCCCCAGTGCAAGGCCCGCTCACCCACGGCCGGGCTGTAGGACGAGCGGACCAGGACCCGTCGGGCGGAGACGCGTACGGCTTCGATGAGGAGTTCCGCAGTGCCCCAGGCCGGGGGTTCCTCATCGGGACCGTTCGGGCCGTCGAGGCGGACGACGGCATGAACGTGGACGGCCGCCCGCTTCTGGTACTCAGCAACGCGGGCGAAGGACAGCCGGGCAGCCTGCGCGAAGCGGGACTGTACGAGGCCGACCGAGGAGGCGAGGCGCCGCCGGACGTCAATGACGAACCGATCCCACAGCTTGGAGGCGTGCGCGTGCCACAGAACATGTGCCGTGTAGTCGTAGCAGTCGGGGCACAGAGGTTGGCCGACGACCGGGGCGTCCGGGGCATGGACGGTGCCGCAGCCTAGGGAACGCCCGTGCTCGCACGTACGACCGTCGCGGCGGGGATAGCACCGTCCTCCGGCACGGTGGACCGGTCCGAAGGAGGGGGCGGTGAGGGTGACGAAGAGCCGCGGCCGGTGGCGCACGGTGGCGGGGACGTTCTTGCCGCCGAGGAGGCCCGCGCGGACGAGGTGGTAGGTGTCTCCGGCGTGGAGGCGGGAGCAGGCCGGGCAGATGGTCGCCCGCCGGTTACGGCAGCGGACGAGAAGGCGTTCGCCGGGTTCGTCGCGGGTGTCGTAGTGGTGGAGGATCTCGCCGGTTGTGCCGTCCAGGGTGGTGGTGGAGCCGGAGAGGTGGACGGGCTGGGAGCATCCGCCGGTTGCGGTGATCTGCTCCAGCCAGCGGGCAAATCTCGGGTCTTGGGCGAGGCGGATGGCGTCGCGGTCGGTTTCGGGGAGCTGACGCAGGCGCGCCGCGCGGTCGAGAACGGCGCGCCTGTCAGCCGGGGTGTACTGCGGGGTGATGGTGGTGACCTTCCGGGGTGAGCCGCCGTAGCGGCACGGATGTGGGTTGGTGGCGCGTGGTTGGTCATGGGGATCACTCCCTGTGCGGTTGGGTGTAGCGGGGGTTCAGCGGATGGTGCCGGTGCCCCGGCAGACGCGGCAGCGCCGGATGCGTCCGGTCCAGGTCTTACGGGCGCCGTCGCCCTTGCAGTTCGGGCACCTCACGCGAGGCATGGGCATGGCCGGGTGTCCTCTCTGCTCAGGTGTGGGAGAAGCCGCTGATGAACCAGGTCACGAGCCCGTGAATGGTGAAGAGCACGGGGGTCTGACCGAGGTAGAGGCCGAAGAGGCCGACGCACACCGCTTCCCAGGCGCGCACGTCGCGGGAGCGGATGAGGAGGAGGGTGATGATCCCGAAGATCACCGCGAACGTGAACGCCGTGCCTTCGCTGATCACTTGGACTCTCCTTTCAGCGCCGTCAGCGCGCGGGTGACGAGGGGCAGTTCCGGGGTCATCGCGCTGTACTTGCGGGCCGTGGCCACGGCCTCATCGGTGGGGGTGAGGTGGGAGCGTGCGCGGCTCCATCCGCCGTCCGGGCCGGTGCACACCGCCACGCCCCGTTCCTCGGGTGTGATGGCTTGGGCGACAGCCACGGCGTCCTTGTTCAGGTCGCCGAGGGTCATCTCCGCGGTGCCGGGGTCGTTGACCCGGTGGCAGATCCGGCCGCCGAGCTGGGCGCGCAGGGCGGTGACGCCGGGGCCGAGGTCGGATCCGACGCGTTGGCCGGCCACGACCAGGTGGATGCCGAGGGCGGCACCGAGCTGGGCCAGCCGCAGCAGCAGCGTCGAGCACTGTTCGGCTTCCGCCTTGCTCTCGCGGGTGCCGTCGGACAGGTACAGTTCCGCGATCTCGTCGACCAGGACGACGACGGGCACGGGGCGGAGCTTGTCCGGGAGCTCCCAGATGGAGCGGACTCCGGCCGACCGGCACGCGCTCATCCGGTCCTGCATGTCGACCACCAGGGCGGAGAGGAGCGCAACCGCTTCACGGCGGCAGGTGGCCAGCGCGCTCAGCCGCCCGGCGAACAGGCCGAGTTCCATGCCGCCCTTGCAGTCGATCCCGACCAGGGCGACGCGCTGTGTTGCGAGTTGGGTGATGAGCCGGGCGAGCAGGGTCGACTTGCCCGACCGGGTGGCTCCGGTGATCAGCCAGTGCGGCACCAGGCGCAGGTTCATCACCCACGCCCCACCGGTCTCCAGCGCGCCGATGAGCGCGGAGAGGAGTTCGGCCGGGGCCGTGGCTAAGCCGGGCCGTTCCAGCGGGTCATGGGCCATCGCGGTCAGGAGCACGAGGCCGCGTTCCGGCGAGGTGACGCGCACCGCGTGCACCTTCCACGCGTGCACGAAGGCATCCGCCGCCTTCAGATAGGTCGCCGGGGTCTGGCCCGCGTGCAGCCGCACCACCAGCGTCAGGCCCATGGAGGTGACGCGCGGGAAGGAGCAGCGAGGCGCCATCGGCCGCACCGGGTCACCCTTGACCAGCAGGTGACCGACGAGCGTGCGCGCCGGAAGCCGGGACACCGCGAGATCGTGAAGCACCGCGACGCGCCGCCAGGTGGACACCACGCGCCAGGCGGTCACCGGGTAGCCGACGAGGTACCAGTGCCAGACCGGACGGTGTCGACGCGCCAGGTCGCCGACGACGAGCATCCAGGCGAGCACGGCCAGGGCGAAGGCGATGATGTACGGCTCCATCACGCGTCACCGCCCTTGCGCTGCGCCGCAGCCGCGGGCACGGGCACGGGCGTGATGGCGTCGGCCCGGAAGCTGACGCCGTGGCGGTCGCCCATCGACCACACGAACGCGGTCAGGCCGGTGACCTTGACGATCTGTCCTTCCTCGATGCCGGTCGGCTCACCGCTGACGGCGATCTCGATGACGGAGATCCGCCGCCGGTCCTGCCGCACGGTGACCGCCACGGTGTAGACGGGGTTGCCGTCCCGGTCCTTCTTCACCTCCTGTGTCTCGGAGTTGCTGAGCTTCACTTCCGGCGCGATGGCGCACCGCAGTACGCCGAGCCGCGCCGTGTCCACGGGAATGGACTGCATGATCTTTGGCCTCCCTGGCCAGTCACGACGCCAAGCTTATGCTGACGTCACTTGTCCTTACGAGTTATGAGTGTGGGGTGCTGTACGGCGAGAGCGCAACTACTTATGCTGACGAGTGACGTCGCGCGTGCGACGTGACTACGACCTCAAGCCGTCGGAGATGCCGAGATGTCTGAACTCCAGCGCCCCGGAGCCCTCTACCAGCAGGTGGCCGCCGCCATTCGCGAAGCGATCCTGTCCGGCGAGTACGAACCCGGCGCCCCGTTGCCCTCCGAGACGCAGCTCATGGAGCGCTACAAGGTCTCGCGCCCGACCGTCCGCAACGCCGTTGCCGCCCTGCGCGCGGAAGGGTTGATCGACGTGCACCACGGCAAGGGCAGTTTCGTGCGCTCCGACGGCCACCCCATCGTCAGCCTCCCCGGCTACGTGGGCCGTACGTCCGGCGGCCGCTTCGTGCTCCATGGAGTGGCCGCGTGGGAGCAGGCCGAGGAGCCAAGCGCCTACCGCACGCACACCACCGAGCCCACGGCGCACCTGTTGGAACTCCAGGTTGAGGAAGCGCTGTTCGGCTGCGACCGTCTGCTTACCGACCCCGCCACCGGCACGCGCGCCATGCACCGCACACTGATCCCGTTCGCCACGGCCGAGGCCGTACCGAATCTGGCCGAAGCGCCGGATGCCGAGCCCGAGGCCGTGTACGCGATGCTGACGAAGGCCGGTCACAAGCTGTGGTGGTCCGAGACGGTCCGCGCCCGCATGCCACTGCCCGACGAGCGCACCGCGTTGCGGTTGCCGGATGCGACCCCAGTCCTGCACTTGTCCCGGGTCACCTGCGGCACCGATGACCAGGCGCTGATCCTCGAAGAACTCCGTATCGGTGCGGACCGCACCGAACTCGCCTACCGGATCACCGCCGAAAAAGAACCCGCCCGACGTCCCTCGGCATGATCGCCAACAGGCATCGGTCGAAACCGCCTTCACTTCCTCAAGGGCGCGCCTGCGGCGCGCCAGGCAGCCCGGCCGCCCCGGCCGGGCATGCGGCGTGGCCGCCGGTCCCGTCCGGGCACCGGGCGCCCCACACCACAACGCGTCAGAGGTCGAGATACGGCGACCGGCCGACATCAGCCGGGGTACTCGTGGCCGGGGGCGACGGCCTTCGAGGCTTTAGGCAGCTCCCATGGGGCGAGCCTCGAAGAGCAGGGGGCCGATCGGGCACCACAGCGGGCAGGGCAGGAGCCTGCCCGATTCGCCGGGCCAGCGTAAGGCCCCCTGCTCTCTCGCCCCATGGCAGCTACCGCCCAAAGCCTCTGCGGCCGGCGACGTGCCCACGTGCACCTCTCACCAGCGGACACACCCCTCACCGCGAACCACCGTCGCCATCTGCGAGCGCCTCCAGGAGCCCGGCAAGCCGGTCCACGGCGTCCGGCCAGCCCGCCAGCCGCACGACCCCGCGCCCGTCCTCGTTCGTTGAGGCGACAGCCCGTAACTCCGACAGCTCCAGCCCGGAACCGAGTAAGGCCCGGTTCAGGCGGTCCGCAGCCTCACGTGCCGTACGCCAACCCGCGACGTAGTCGACGCCGGACACCCACAGTCCGGCGTTCGCCCCCGCGACGTCGTCGAGTCCGTCGCTCAGCCAGCCCTCACCCGAGCCAGTCACGTTGTCCCACCTCTGCCCTGATCTAGGTAATGGGTCATCAACTTCCTTTGGCCCAGGGCAGATGCACAGCACGAAGACCCCGGTACCATCAGGCACCGGGGATCTTCGCGTTCCCCAACCGGGCCACCCGTCGCTTTCCAGGGCTGAATGGGTGGCCCGGTCTCGGTTTCGGTTGTGAAGCGCGGCCCCTGGGGCTGAGTGGGGAGCTCAGCGGACCGTTCCAGGGACCGCGCCCCGTCCGCCAGAGGGTTCACCCTCCAGCCCCCGGCTGTCGCCCGCGAGACAGCGACCGGCGAAGCGACAGCCGGGGATCATCAAGACGGCATGCCCCGAGTTCCGCCGTCTAGGTCAAGTCGGCACCACACGGTCTTGCCGCCCCGGTCTTCCGGTGTCCACCAGACCGCCGTTGCCAGCCGCTGAGCGATCAGCAGCCCACGGCCGCTGTCCGGCACGACCGCTTCCGACAGTTCACCCATCAACCCCGGCGAGAACGTCTCGCCCAGCGGAAGCAGCGGAGGCGTCGAGTCCTCATCCGCGACCCCGATGAACAGCCACTTCGGCCACATCTTGAACTTCACGTCGATGCGCCGGGAGCCGCCGGGGCGTGCGAGACAGCGTTCCGGGACTGCGTGGTTGACCACGTTCCCGACCAGCTCTGACACGATCAGCCGGGCATCGTCCGCCACGTCACCGGCACCCGCGCCCCGAAGGAACTCGGCCGTGTGGTCACGCGCGATGCGGGCGGTGTTGCCGCACTCGGCGAAGAGAGTCAGCGTCAGGAAGTGCCCACCGGAGGAAGCGTCCGGCGCCGTGTACCAGTGAGCGTACGCATCCAGCTCATTCGCTAAGTGCTCATGCGTCCGCGCTTTCCTCGCGTCCATGAAACGGTCCCGTCGCAGGTCACGTCTACCGAGGCTCTCCCGGCAGGGTGACCCGAGGGTGCACCCCTTGCACGGCCTACCGCTCCCCCCTCTTGGGGACCCCCCTCTTGGGTACACTCGCAAGACGGACGCAAGCGAAGATCGAAAGAGCAGGTCGAGCCAGAAGAAACGTCAGGTCAATCACCATGGGGAAGTGAGATGACCGAAGCTGCACCGACACCGGCAGCTCTACCGCCGCATGTGCTGGAACGCGCGGACGTGCGGTCAGCCATCGCCAACCACGACTTCGGCGAAGTGTTCAGACTCGCCAAGCTTCACGGCAACATCAGCTTCGCCAAGATTGCCGAGGCCGTCAGCTACAAGCGCGAACACATCGGCAAGATGGCCCGGCTCGAGACCGACGGCAAGGGCGTCCGCCCGCGAATCACCCAGTTCCACAAGATCCTTGAAGTGGTGGACGGACTGCGCATCCCCGGCCATCTCGCCGGACTTGCCCCACGCCCATGGGAGTTGGAACGACCCGCCATCAGCTCTCGCACCGCCGATCCAAGCGCCTTGATCGCGCAAGGGGGTGCCGGACTGTGGGACGTCGCCGAGATGCTGCGTCGCACGGAGATGTCCAACATCAACAGCGCCGCGCTGGAGTCGATCGAACAGGGCATTGACCAACTGGCCCGTGCGTACCCATACGCCGACGCTGACTACCTACACGAGCGCACCCGCAACGGCCTCCACTACGTCACCAAGCAACTCGAAGGCCGGATGACGCTCCGCCAGCACCGGGAACTACTCGTTGACGCCGGATGGCTGTTCCTGCTGAACGCGTGCGTCCAGTACGACCGAGGCCAGCGCGAGGCCGCGAACCTCAGCAAAGCAGCCGCACTCCGCATCGGCGACGAGGCCGGCCACGGCGAGATCAAGGCGTGGGCCTGGGAGATCGAGGCGTGGTTCGCCCTCACCCAAAGCCGCTGGCAGGACATGCTCGAGGCCGTCGAGGCCGGGCACATCGCCGACCAGACACACTCCGTTGGCGTGCAGCTGTACGCCCACAAGGCCCGCGCCGCCGCACGCATGGGAAACGGCCGCCTCGTCCGTGAGTCCCTGGACGCCGGACGCGCACGGCTGGACCGCCTACCACGCCCCGACCACCCCGAACACCACTTCATCATCGACCCGGACAAGTGGGACTTCTACGAGATGGACGCCTACCGTCTCCTCGGAGACGACGAGCGCGCCGCCGCCCACGCCCACTCAGTGATCCGCATCAGCACCGGCCCCGACGGAACCGAGATCTCCCCCATGCGCGCGGCGGAGGCCCGTCTCACGCTCGGAGTCGCCGCCGCCCGCACCGGCGACATCGAGCAAGCCATCGGCATGGGCACCACGGCACTCGAAGCAGACCGCAAGTCCCTCCCATCCCTGCTTTTAGTCGCTGACGAGCTGAACAAGGAACTTCGCTCCCGGTACCCGCGTGAGGCCTCCACACGCGACTTCCACGAGCAGGTGATGGCCATCAAGCGAGGCACAGCTCGACCCGAGCTTCCGTTCTAGCCCCAATGCCGCTGACTTAACGGGGCTTTGGAGCCTGTAACGACGGCGTTGCCGCAGGTCAGGGGCTTTCAGTGCACCGTAAGTCTCTGGCCCAGGTCCGACGCACCTCCCTAAACGGCACGGGAGCCTCGACGGCGCGCAGACGCCCGTGATCACCAACCTGAGCGATCGGAACAGGAGGCCGTCGGCCCTCCTCGCGGCGTGTTGCCCCATCCTCGTACCTTCGAGGTTGCGCCGGATGAGCGCTGGCGGCACGAATGCGGACCGTCGAAGGTTGCAATGGCCACAGAGTTCGGGGGACTCGCCAATCATCCGCAGAGCGGCACGGTTGGCGGCTGCCTCGCCGTAGTGGAACAAGTGACTTTAGGTCAACTTTTCGACTATAGGCGCATGTTACCCATCAGTACCTCTAGAGTTCCTCCTCGTTGCACTACCTTCAAGGGGGAATCACGTGAAGTTCACACGGCTCATAGCCGTTCTCGCTACTAGCGCGGCGCTTGCCATCGGGAGCACGGCTACTGCCATGGCGGCTGATCCCGGCGGCGCGCCTTACAAGACCGGCGTAAGAACAGCCGTCGAAGAGGCTCGCCAGAAGAAGGAGAGCGAGCCGGTAGTCGCCACGTACAAGGGCAAGAAGATCGATCTTGCCAACGGGTGGGGTGGCGCCAAGGTCTGCACCGAAGTGGCCGTCGACGATGTCCGGTGCTACGACACGGTTGCGGAGTCCAACAAGGCCCTGGCCAAGATCGACGCGGGACACGCGAGCCTGGCCAAGAACTCCAAGGCGGCGGACTCTCGCGCTGCCGCATCCAAGACGGAGGACTCTCGCGCCGCCGCATCTACGGTGTCGACCAGGGCGGCCAGTGACTGCCCGTCGGGATATGTGTGCGTGTGGGAGCACTACGACTACAACACCAAGAGGGCAGGCCGCATGCTGAAGTGGTCCGCGAAGGGCCACAAGGAACTCTCGGACTGGGGTTTCCGTGACCAGGCCAGTTCGGCCTGCGTGAATCGCCCCCAGGGCGGGGCGGAGCTCAACGATCACCGTACGGGACTGCCCGACCCGTATCTGGTACTGGCCTCACAGTCCTGCTACAACAACTTCAGCAAATACGAATACACCTACGGTGGTAGCTGGAACGACAGGGTAGATTCCATCGACATGTGACACCCGTCACTCTGGGCCCCGCGATGGGTACGGCGCGGGGCCCACATGCATGGCAAGGAGAATCCAAATGCGAGCGAAGAGGATCCTTCCTCTGCTCCTCGTCCCGGTGCTGCTGTCCGGCTGCGGACTGATGGGAGAGGAGCCGCAGGGGGACAAGGTGGCCCCGCTGCAGCTTCCCACTGTTCAGAACGAAGGCATGGCCGGCTCGACGGCCGAGTCGTTCACTGCCTGGGTGAAGGAGGAGGGCACCGAGGAACAGCGCCGCGCCGTCGTGGGCCACGTGTCGATGATGTGGGGGGATTGGAAGTCCCCCGGTGAGCTCGGGTTCGTCCTGACCGATCACAGCGAGAAGGCCCCGGCCCAAACGGTCGCCGAGGCGTTCACCGAGTGGGAGGACAACGCTGACACCACGGTGCGAGCTGCCGTCTACGGCAAGGGCGGCAAGCTCCTCTACGCTCACGAACCGCCGCCCTCACGATAGCCCGCTGAACTCGTTGCCGTTGAGATCGCTCTGCCCGCTCGTGGCTGTGCTTGCATCGACCACTCACCACATATGAGAGCTACTTCCAAGATCTGGACCTGCGTGGACCAACTAGCTCTCCGGGCAGTGACAGGAGCGCCATACTCGCAGGTCAGCAGTGCAGCGCGCCTTCGGCGCGCGCCGGGGGCGTGGTAAATCCCGTGGTGCCCGCCCCATCGCGCCACCGCTCAACATCGACAGCAGAGGGCCCCGGATCGATCGGAATCCGAGGCCCTCTTGTCTTCGCTGTAGGTCAGTGACGCGTGGATGCCAGCGGTCGAGCCGGACGACTGCACAGAGGAGGAGGAAGACCTCATTGACGCTGCCGTCCAAACCTTCACGGACTGTCTTGAGATTTCTGAGGACATAGAGGTGTCCCGCTCTTCCGTGCGTGAGTCTCAGCGAGGCATCACCGGTCTCTTGGACGAGTTGAAGGCTAAGGGGCTCGCCGTCTACGCGGGCACCATCGACAACCACCCCATCGGTGGTGGTCCCAAGCCCCTTCTGGTCACCATGGCGATATTCAAGATCACACGCGTAGCTACGGGACAGGGCACACGGGCCAACAACTGACGGGCGACCGACCCCAGCGCGCGGCTAAAGTCTGTGAGCGAGGCTTGACATGGATCAAGCCGTCGTTCCTGTGGATGATGTACCGCTGCGGCTGGGGCGCCAAGGCAGGGCAGGAGACCGTTCTGGCTGTCGAGATCACTCGCGACGGCTTCGAGTGGGCGCTGCGCCAGGCGTGTCTGTCGAGCTACGCCCGCGGGCTCCACCCCGACCGCGCAACTTGGCAGCGTCAGTTGAAGCGCGCGCCCACCCGCGCACAGTGGGACCCCGAGCGGGACCTGCACCTGCAACCCCTGCCGTACCGGTCCCTGCAACTCGGCCTCTCCGGTGAGGCCGCACGACGCTACGCGGACGAGTGGACGGTCGCCATCCGCGACGTAACCCCACTCGCCCACGAGATCCCAGCCCTCGTCAGCAGCGGGGACCTGGCCTCCGCCGCCCGACTGCTGCCCCAGGAACGCCCCTATCCCGCTGGAGACGAGCTTCTTGCCCACCTACGCGGATGACGGGCTGCTCCACCCGACAGCCCGCTCCGGCCCATGGGTCACATGGCAGCACAGGCTCGCCGGCACGGGGGTAAAGCCAAGTACCCCGTTCGAGACGAACCAGGGGGCGTCGCGCCCGACCGGCATCGCCCCTGCGCCGGAAGCCACTGAGGGACAGTCGCCCCTAGGCCGTGTTTGAGAACTCCCGCCTGGCACGCGACGCCTGGCACGCACTCCCCCGTAGCCCTTCGGGCACGGGAGGTGCCCCCACCCTGCGTTGTCGGACTCATCCACGTACGTCCAGTACGAGGATGATCTCCCCCAGAGCTGCGCCTGGGAGGTGCCCCCACCGCCTTGCGATCGCACGCACCTGACGCCGCGCGCCCCGCCCTACGGGCGGACGGCGCTAGTTCTCAAACACGGCCTAGCGGGCCGGGAATTCAGTTGCCTCGCGTCACCCCAAGCTGGCTAGATTCTCCGCATGGCAGACATTCAGGGCTCATACGATGATCTGTTCACTGCCGTGCCCAGCGCGCTGGCGGGATTGCTGGACGAGGGAGACGCCGGTGGCTCGGTGGCCGTCTTCGTGGACGGCCGGCCGGTGGTGGACGTCTGGGGCGGATTCGCCGACGCCGACCGTACGATCCCGTGGCAGCGCGACACGATCGTCAACGTCTGGTCCGTCACCAAGACGATGACCGCGTTGTGCGCGCTGGTTCTCGCCGACCGTGGCGAACTCGACCTGGCCGCACCGGTCGCCCGGTACTGGCCGGAGTTCGCCGCGGCGGGCAAAGAGAAGGTGCTGGTACGCCACCTGCTCGCGCACACGGCCGGCCTGCCCGACTGGGACGGGCCGGTGGCGGAGCTGTACGACTGGACATCCGCCACGGCACGACTGGCCGCGCAGGCTCCGCAATGGGAGCCGGGCAGCGAGGCCGGATACCACTCGCTCACCCAGGGGTTCCTCGTGGGCGAGGTCGTACGCCGCATCACCGGCCGGACCCTGGGCGCGTTCTTCGCCGACGAGGTTGCCGGCCCGCTGGGCGCGGACTTCCACATCGGCCTGCCCGCCGAGCACGACCACCGGGTGGCGCTGACGATCCCGCCACAGTCCCGGGACGACGGCTACGCCGCGAGTGCCCCCGCCGGCGGCGCGACTCCCGCCGCCGGGACCCCGATACGGGTCCACGACGGGAACAGCGTGGCCTGGCGCCGTGCGCAAATCCCTGCGGCGAACGGGCTCGGCAACGCCCGCTCGGTCGCCCTCGTCCAGTCCGTGATGGCCTGCGGAGGATCGGTGCGGGGGGCGCGGCTGCTGTCGCAGGCGGGGTGTGACCGTGCCCGGGAGGAGCAGTTCCACGGCGATGACCGCGTCCTGGGCATGCCGATGCGCTGGGGTCTGGGCTACGGGCTCTTCGGCAACACCTACGGGTGGGGCGGTTGGGGCGGCTCACTGGTCATGATCGATCCTGCCGCCCGTATGGCAGTGGCGTACGTGACACATCAGATGCGCGAACCGGCGGACGACAATCGGGGACTGGAGATCGTCACGGCCGCGTATGACGGGCTCACGGGTCTGCGCGCGTGATCCCACGGGTCATATGGCAGCAAGGGCTCGCCGGGACGGGCGCCTCGTGCCCGATCGACGTCGCGAAGGCCGACGGCTGAGGCACTGCCTTCGGACGTCGCCGCAACACTGACCGCGCTGCTCACCGACACCGACCGGTGAGCAGCGCGCTCCGCGCGCAGATTCCTCACGCCAGACATCATCGGCGCCGACCGTTCGCCCATCGCCAAGAAGATCACTCTCGCCGGATCGATCAAATGGCTGGAGAACAAGCCCTTCGATCATCGGGACCTCGCCCGCTTGATCACTCACCGCTCCCGGCTCCCCGGCGCCGACGATGGCACGCCTCTGCTTGCCGTCGCCCGTAGCGGCTGTACTGCCGGGGGTGTCCTCAGCATCACGCCGGAGGACCTCCTCGAGGCGTGGGCGTGACGCACCCGGTCGCCGGCCTGGCCAACGGTCCGGCGTACCCGGTCACGACGTGCCGTCGACCGGAAGGTCCAGGCGAAGTTCGTAGCCGCCGTCGGGCGTCGGGCCGACGCTGACGGTGCCGCCGAGGAGCGCGGCGCGCTGGCGCAGGCTGACCAGGCCGTAGTGCGCACTGGGCAGTGGGAGGGAGGGCCGGGTCGGTGCGGTGTTGGTGACCGTGACACGGACGACGTCGCCCGCGTGGCGTATGTGAACCGTCGCGGTGGCGCCGGGCGCGTGCTTGCGTACGTTGGTCAGCGCCTCCTGGACGGTGCGGTAGATGGCCCGCTGGACGGTGGGCGGGAGGCCGTCGGGCAGGTCCGTCCGCAGTTCGGCATCGATGCCGCTGCTGGTGACCAGCTGCTGGAGATCGGCCAGGGACGGCTGCGGGGTCAGCTCTGTGGGGCGGCCCCCGGAGGCGCGCAGGACGCTGACCATGTGCCGCAGTTCGTCCAGGGTCTGGACGCTCAGCCTCCGGATCGTGGCCGCGGCCTCCTTGACCTCGGCGTCCTGGGCGCCGACCTGGAGCGCTCCGGCCCGTACCGCGATCAGGCTGACCTGGTGGGAGACCACGTCGTGCATCTCCCGGGCGAGCTGCGCGCGTTCCTTGGCCAGTACGGCCTGGGCGGTCAGCAGCCGCTCGTGGTCACGCGCCTCGGAGATCTCGGCGAGCCGCAGCGACAGATCGCGCCGGGCCTGGACGAGCTGGCCGAGGAAGACGGGAGCGGCCGCCGTCGCCGCCGTATAGCCCAGAGTGATCAAGGTCGAGGTGTCCGACAGGTCGAAGGCCGGTGACGGCCACGAGGTGATGCCGCTGATCGTGAACGCGAGAGCGCAGACGGCCAGCAGGATGCGGCGGCGCGTGAGTGTGGCGAGCGTGTACAGCGCGGCCAGCGCGGCGACGATCGCGTCGGAGAACAGGACGGCGGGCAGCGTGAGCAGGAAGGTGAGCAGCGGCAGCCGGCGACGCAGAAGAAGAGCGAAGGCAGCGGCCGTGGCGCACGCCATCCGTAGCCGCTCGTCGGCGTCGAAGTGGACCCAGACGTCGAGCAGCGAGGCTGCGACGAGAGCGGCGTCCAGCAGCGGGGCGGGCAGGCGGCGGGGGGTCATTCCTCCTCCAGGTCCCGAGGCCGCTCCTGATCCCGAGGCCGATCCTGATCCCGAGGCCGATCCTGATCCGGAGACCGCTCCTGATCCCGGGGACGCTCCTGGTCCCGAGGCCGATCCTGATCCGGAGACCGCTCCTGGTCCCGAGGCCGCTCCTCCCGAGGCGGCTCCCCATCGCGCGTCCGCTCAGGCTCCCGCGGCCGCTCCGGCTCCCGCGCCGGCTTGAGGAGGCCGGCCCGTTCGGCGAGCAGGGCGGCCTGGACTCGGCCGCCCACCTCCAGCTTGGTGAGGATGGCGCTCACATGGTCCTTGACCGTCCCGGTGCTCAGGTTCATCCGGGTGGCGATGTCGCTGTTGGACAGGCCCTCGGCGATGAGGACGAGTACGGCGCGTTCGCGCTCGGTCAGCCGGTCGAGGCTGCGGGCGGCGGGTTCCTGGCAGCCGGCGTCCAGGTAGCCGTCCACGACCGTCCGGGTGACCTTGGACGACAGTACGGTGCCGCCGTCGGCGAGGGTCCGCACCAGGAACGGCAGCTCCTCGGGGTCGGTGTCCTTGAGCAGGAAGCCGGCGGCGCCCGAGCGCAGAGCTGCCACCACGTACTCGTCCATGTCGAATGTCGTGAGCATGGCCACCACTGGAGGGTGCGGCAGCCGACGGAGACCGGCCAGGACGGTGAGTCCGTCCACGTCCGGCATCCGGATGTCCAGGAGCACGACGTCGGGCAGTACGTCCTGCGCCGTCCGGAGCGCCAGGCCGCCCGGAACCGTCGCCACGACCTCGATGTCGTCCGCCGCGTCGAGGATGTGCTGGAAGCCCGTACGGATAAGGGCCTCGTCGTCGACCACCAGTACCCGGATCACGTGTGCTCCACTCGCCTTCGGACCACCGTCGGACCGCCGTCGGACCACTGTCCGATTCGTACCACGCCGAGGCTCGCCCCGCCGGTGCCGGACACCGGATCCGGCCGGGCGGCGGGACCTCGCCAGTCAGTCGGCGGGGGTGGTTCCGGACACGTGCAGGATGGTTGAACCCGGCGGCCGACCCGGACCCTGGAGCACATGAGGCACGACGTCCAGCCGGCCGTGCCGTCCCAGGGATCCGTGGCCGGCGCAAGCCACCCTTCCCGTGCGTCGTCGACAGGACGACTCATCGGGATCGACCTGGCGCGCGGTCTGGCGATCCTGGGCATGTTCGCGGCCCACGTCGGCCCCGACCCGTCGGTGGGCGGCCCACTGGGCTGGGTGATGGAGCTGGCGCGCGGCCGGTCCGCTGCCCTGTTCGCTCTGCTCGCCGGCTTCACCTTGGTCCTTCTGACCGGCCGCCCGCAACCGCGGACCGGGCTCGCAGGGCAGCAGGCCGTGGCCAGGGTGCTGATCCGCTCCGCGGTCCTGATCGCCCTGGGGTACGCCCTGACCGCCCTGGGCACCGACGTCGACGTGATCCTCGCCTTCTACGGGCTGCTCTTCGTCCTCACCCTTCCGCTGTACCGGCTGCGGGCCGGCACGCTGGCCGTGATCGCCGCGTCGACCGCGCTCGTGCTGCCCCCTGTCCTGTATCTGCTTCGGATGGCGGTCGCCGACGGAAGCTGGGCCGATGCCGTCATCGCCTTCGACCCGCTGGCCCGGATCACCGGCTCGGACGGGATCATCGAGCTGTTCATCACCGGCGCGTACCCGGTACTGACCTGGCTGTCCTTCGTCATCGCCGGAATGGCGGTGGCCAAGCTCGATCTCACCAGGCCCGGCGTACGTGCCAGGATGGCCCTGTCCGGCGGCGCGCTGGCCGTGCTCGGCTACGGAGGCTCATGGCTGGCCCTGCACCTGGTCCCGGGTGCGCCGGCCGCCGTGAACGCGGCCACGGGCACCACGGCGGCGGCATCGGCCTGGTGGGCCGACGGAGTCGGTGAAAACCCCGCCACGGGCGTTCCCGCCTGGCTGCTGGTGGCCGCGCCGCACAGCCAGACGACATGGTCGATCCTGGGCAACACGGGCGTCGGCCTGGTGGTCCTGGCCGCCTGCCTGGTCGCCACGGCCCCGGCGGCGCGACTGCGGTGGGTGACCGCGCCGGTCGTCGCGGTCGGCTCGATCTCCCTGACCGCATACGTCGGCCACATCATCGCCATCAAGGCCCTGGGCATCGGCGGCCTGCAGGGCTCTGACGCCCTGCTGGCCCTCCTCGGCTTCGCCGTGGTCGCCATGTCGGCGGCCCTTCTCTGGACCCGGGCCTTCCGGCGCGGACCACTGGAGTACCTGCTTCACGCCGCCACCACACCCGCCTGCCTGGTCAGCTCACCGGCGGCGGGCAAGGAAACCCCCTACGGGGCCCGGCCTGCAGCGTTGCAGCCTCCCCGGCCCCCGGAGATTTCGGCAGTCTCACAACCTTCCGGCGTCCTGCCGGTCCAGGAAGAAGGTCAGCCGTATGACTGTTCGTCTGACATTTCTGTGTGCCACCGCCGGGGACCTCACGAGGGATGCAGTCTTCGGTGACGTACCCGTGAGCGAGCTCGGCCTCCATGAGGCAGTGCATGAGGATCGCCGTGGGGCAGTGCACGAGGATCGCCATGGGGCACTGCATCGGGACCAGCGTGAGGCACTGCCTGGGGCAGGAGGGGCCGCCGGAACAGCGCTCCCCCCGTACTCGCGGGCCGTCCGGGGGCCCTCGCTCCGTTGCGCGCAGACCGCTGACGCGCTCGGCGTGAAGGCGACGCCGGAGCCCGCGCTGCGCGACTTCGACTACGGCACGTGGAGCGGGCGCACGGTCGACGAAATCGCCGCCACCGACCCCCACGGATTTGCCGCCTGGCTCACGGATCCGGATGCCGCACCACACGGCGGCGAGTCCGTACGCCAGCTCTGCCGCCGAACCGCGGACTGGCTGAGCGCCATGCGGCCCGACACGGGCCGCGCCTTGGCCATCGCCGAGCCGGCCGTTGTACGGGCCTCGCTCATCCATGCTCTGTCCGCACCGGCGAAGGCCTTCTGGCACCTCGATGTGCCGCCCATGACCGCGGTTTCCCTCACATCACGAGATGGCTGCTGGAACGTGCGGCTCGGCCACATCGCTCTCTGCAGCCGTCCCGGTTACGGCAGCGGCGACGAGCACATCGGCGCCGTGCGACTGTCCGAGAGGCGTGGGAGCGTCCTGAAGGTGATGCCTGCCCCGGTGTGACGCGCCTACCGACGTGGCAGGCGTCGTTGTCCGACGTGATGCACGGGCACGGCAGGACCTCCGGTTGCTCGTGCGTCTCGGGGCCCGAGACGCGTCGAAGAGACAGCAGCGCGGAGCCACGAGGCGCGGGGGGCCGACTCACCTGGTGGCCGTTCACTCGAAGCGATCACCCTGGTTGCAGTCGGTTGCGGGGGCTCTGACGGTGAGTGCGGGGATTCGATCGAACCCCGCACTCACCATCAGAAGGAAGTCCCATGTCCCGCAGAGCGCTGTCCCGCGTCGTGGCCCCACCCATGTTGTCCGTCGCCCTGCTGCTCGGTGCCGCCGGTGCGGCGAGCGCCTTCGCCGCCGAGCCCGTTCCTCCGATGCAGGTCGATGCCGTCGAGCCGATCGACACGATGGCGGACACCGACGAGTCCGAGACGGCCCCCGAGGGCCCGGGCGTCGTCGACGACCTCCTGCTCAGCGTCCTGAACCTCCTGAACGGATTCTTGGACGGCACATGGGACGGCGCCACGGAGCTGCCCGCCGCCGCACTGCCGGACGTGTCGCGGCTGCTGGCCCTGCCGGGCCCGCAGGATCCGGTGGACAACCCGGATCTCTCGGAGGTCCCGGACGTCGCGGCCGCGGCAGCCGTCTCGGAGACGCCGGAATCGATGGCCGACCCGGATCCGGTGGACAACCCGGATCTCTCGGAGGTCCCGGACGTCGCGGCCGCCGCAGCCGTCTCGGAGACGCCGGAATCGATGGCCGATGTGGAGATCCCGGAGACCGCGACTCCACCGTCCCTGTCGGCGGTGGCCGCCCCCGCGGGGTAAGGCACAGGCAGGCGTCCTCCCGGCGCTCCTCCACCTATGCGTATACGTATACGTATACGTATACGCACCTACGCGTACGCCCGAAGCCACACCGTGAAGCCACGGCGCAAGCTTCGGCGCAGGCTCCCTTCATAGCCGCCGCCGTTCAACCGCTCGGGTAACATCGGCAGTTCCGAGTGAGCGGCGCGGGGGGAAGCCGGGAATGGTCTCGAGGTACTTCGTCTCGCCGCACGGCGGTCGTCGTGCCTACCCCGACATCAGCTCCGCTCTCTCCGCCGCGGCCGGACGGGGCCGAGCGGCACTGATCGAGATCGCGCCCGGCCGCTACGAGGAGGCGCTCACCGTCCGGGGCGAGGTCCAGTTGGCCGCCGTCGGCGGCCCTGGCTCCGTGGTGGTGAGCAGGCCCCGTGGTGCCGTCCTCGACGCCTTCGGGTCGGTTCGTGTCCACGGCCTGGTGCTGATCGGCCGCGACGCCGATGTCGTCGGCTGCCACGCCGGAACGCTCACCCTCGAGCGGTCGGAGATCCGGGCGCACAACGGCGTCAGCGTGCACGCGAGGCCCAACACCTCCGTGACACTGCGGGACAGCGTGATCCTGTATGGCCGGGCCGTCTTCACCGGGTCCGGCGGGCTCGTCGAACGATGCCGGTTCACCGACGCCGCCGACAATGCGGTCGCGGTGATCGAAGGCGCCCGCGTCCTGGTCCGCGACAGCTGGATCGGGGGCAGCCGGATCCACGGCGTGCGCGTCAGCGATGCGCGTGCCCAGGTCACCGGGTGCGAGCTGACCGGCACCGGAAAGGCGGCCATCATGGCCGACACGCGGGCCGAGCTCACCGTGGCCGACTGCGCGATCAACGCCGTGCACGCAGAGGCGATCATGTTCATCGAGCAGTCCAGGGGCTCCGTGGACGGCACGCGCGTCACCGATGCGGAACACGGGATCGGGGTGGCGAGTGGTGCCGACCCGGTGGTGCGCGGCTGCGCGTTCACCGGGTGTCGCGACACCGGCATCAACGTCGCGACCTCGGGCCGTGGCAGGTTCGAGGACTGCGAGGTCTTCGACGCGGGCAACGTCGCGGTGTTGTCGACCAAGGGCGGCGCTCCGGAGGTCCACGGCTGCCGCATCTCGCGAGGCAACGTCGGCATTGCCGTCACCGACGCCGCCAGAGGCCGCTTCACAAGGGTCGACATCGAGGATCTGACGAGTGTCGCACTGCGGGTCATGGACGGAGCCAAGGCCGTGTTCGAGCAAGTCCGTGTGGAGCGCTGCCCGTCGCACGTGGAGACCCGGGGCAACGGCGGCACCACGGCCGACATTGCCGACACGGTGTTCCGTGACTTCGACATGTCCGCGGTGGAGGTTCTCGGCCAGTCCCGGGTCACGCTCAGAGGCGTGACGGCGGAGCGCGGAGCGCTGGGCTTCGGCGTCGCCGAGGACGCTCAGCTGTTCGTGCACGACTGTGACGTCAAAGCCGTGAGCACCGGTGGGGTCATCGCGTTCGGCAAGGCGAGGCTCGTCGCGCGGAACCTCACTGTGACCGGCTCGGAGGGCTTCGGCCTCGGCGGCAATGACTCCGCCTATCTGGATGTCGTGAACAGCGAGTTCGTCGACTGCGCGACAGCGGGTGCCACCTTCCAAGGCACGTGCGGCGGTCGGCTGGTGGACAGTTCCGTGAAAGGAACGCAGGGCGTGGCCGTGCAGGACAACGGCCGCGTCGACCTGGTCTCGCTGCGCACGTCGCTGCCGGTCGTCAAGCAGATCGAAAAGCCGGTCGAGCGTCCGTCGACGATCGTCAACAACTACGACGGCCCGGTGTTCAACGCCGAGGTCCACGGTGCTCAGCTGGCGTGGAACAACAACAACGTCATCCAGCAGCAGACCAACGAGGACGGTTCCAGCACATGAACGACCCGCAGAACGTCAATAATTACGACGGGCCGGTGTTCAACGCCGGGGTCTCAGGCGCTCAGCTCGCCTGGAACAACGACACGGTCACCCAGAACCAGCAGACCAACAGCACGGTTGCCCCGGGCTTCGAGGCACTCGCCGAGCTGGTCACCGGCCTGCTCCGGCAGCTGCCCCAGGCCGGCCTCGCCGAACAGGACCGCGAGGACGCCGAGTCCGCGGCCAGAGAGGTCCTCGCGACGATCAGCCGGCCGGACGCCCCCGAGGAAGGCAGGCTCCGCCGCGCGCTTGCCATGCTCAAGGGTTCACTGGCTCCGGTCGCGACCGGGGTGGCGGCCGGTACGGCGGTAGGGGCGCAGGAGTGGGCGCGGACGGCGATCGAGGGTTTGACCGGCATCGTCTGATCACCGGCGGCATCAATGGCGGCATCATCGGCCTCCTGCAGGACAGGCCCTGGGCCGGCCCTAGACGAGTAAGTCCTATCTCCCGCCGTCCGCCCGGAGGGCGGGCTTCGCGGCGTCTGGTGCGTGCAGATGCAAGGCGGAGGGTCGTCCTCGTACTGGGCGTACTTGGACGATCCCGACAACGCAGCAGATGTGCGTGCCGGGCGTCGCGAAGCAGGCGGGAGATAGGACTTACTCGTCTAGGCCTGCGCCTGCGACGTCTGCGCGGCCCTCAGCTTCGCCGCGGTGTCCGCGGGGGCATAACCCGGCGGTACGCCGTCGATCAGCAGGACGTCGCCCGCCATGTGCCGGGTGCGCAGCGGCAGCAGCTCCTGGTAGGCCGCGGAGTCGTACCAGCCGCGGGCGGCGTCCAGGGAAGGGAATGCGATGATGACGAGTGCACCCGGCCACTTCCCCTCCGGCACCTCGCGCTCGGGGGCTCCGTGCACGAGGAACCGTCCGTCGAAGGGGTCGAGCGTGGCCTGGATGCGCTCCATGTAGACGAGGACCTCGTCGTCGAGACGGGCCGCGGGATGCAGATTGCCTATCGCGTATGCGCTCATGATCCGATCGTGCCCGGACTGGTCCGCCCCGTCGATTACCTGCCGGGTAAGCCGGGCGGGGCAGGTGAGCCGGCCGGGGCGGGCACGCGCCGGTCCGTCAGATCGTCGAGGTGTCGATCACGAACCGGTAGCGGACGTCGCTGCGCAGCACCCGCTCGTACGCCTCGTTGATCTGGTCCGCCCGGATCAGTTCGATCTCCGCGCCCAGCCCGTGCTCGGCGCAGAAGTCGAGCATCTCCTGGGTCTCGGGGAGTCCGCCGATCCCGGAGCCGGCGAGGGTCCTGCGGCCGCCGATCAGGGAGAAGACGTTCAGCGACACGGGCTCCTCGGGGGCGCCGACGTTCACCATCGCCCCGTCGGTCTTCAGCAGCCCCGGGAACTTGTCCAGCGGCAGCGGCGCCGACACCGTGTTGATGATCAGGTCGAAGGTGCCTGCCAGAGCCTCGAAGGTCGCGTCGTCGCTGGTCGCGTAGTAGTGATGGGCGCCGAGTCGCACCCCGTCGTCCTTCTTCCGCAGCGACTGGGACAGCACGGTCACCTCGGCGACGCACTGAGTGTCCCTGGCGCCGGCGGTACGCCACGCGCACCGGTCCTCGGCGCACCGGGCGGACCCGGGCCGTACGAGGGCACCGGGCGGATGCCGTACGACGACGGCGGCGGCTCACGGAGTGTTCCGGGAGCCGCCGCCGTCATGGTGCGGTGGACGAGGTCGCGAGGGTCAGACCGCCGAGCCGGCCTTCCAGTCGGCCCAGCTCAGGTTCCAGCCGTTGAGGCCGTTGTCCGGCTTGATCGTCGTGTCCTGGGAGTTCTTGACGACCACGACGTCGCCGACGATCGAGTTGTCGTAGAACCAGGCGGCGGGCTGGTTCGGGTCGCCCGCGCCCTTGACGTCGTTCAGGCCGACACAGCCGTGGCTGGTGTTGACGCTGCCGAAGACGCTGTCGGAGCCCCAGTAGTTGCCGTGGATGAACGTGCCCGACGAGGAGAGCCGCATGGCGTGCGGGACGTCCTTGATGTCGTACTCGCCCTTGCCGTCGTCGTCGGTGAATCCGACCGTCGCACCGTTCATCCGGGTCTCCTTGAACTTCTCGGAGATCACCATCTGACCGTTGTAGGTCGGGTTCTCCGGCGAACCGGCGGAGATCGGGATGGTCTTGATCGTCTTGCCGTCCTCGGTGACCGTCATGGTCTTGGCGGCGGCGTCGACGGTGGAGACCCGGTTACGGCCGATCTTGAAGGTGACCGTCTTCTGCTGGACGCCGAAGACGCCCTCGGCGCCCTCGACTCCGTCGAGCTTCAGCTTCAGCGTGACGGTGGAGCCCGCCTGCCAGTACTGGTCGGGGCGGAAGTCGAGCCGCTGCGAGTTGAACCAGTGGCCGACGACCTCCTGGCCGCTGCTGCTGGAGACGGTGATGCCGGACTGGACGGCCTTGCGGTCGGTGATCGCCTTGTTGAAGTTGATCGAGACCGGCATGCCGACGCCGACGGTGGAGCCGTCCTCGGGCGTGAAGTTCCCGATGAAGCTGTTGGCCTGGGAGACGGTGGTGAAGGAGGAGTTCTCGTGGGCCTCACGGCCCTGGGAGTCCTTGGCGGTGGCGGCGATCTTGTAGACGGTCGCGCGCTCCAGCTGCTCGTCCGGCTGCCAGCTCGTGCCGTCGGCGGCGAGCGTGCCCTTGACGCTCCTGCCCTCGCCGGTGGTCATGGTGACCTCGGTGAGCTTGCCCTTGCTGACGGTGACCTTGGCGTCCTTGTTGATGCTCGCGTTGGTCGCGCCGTTCTTGGGTGAGATGACTATTCGGGCGTCCGAGGCGTCCTTCGCGGCCGCCGCGTCGACCTGCGCCTGCGACTTCTTCGAGCCCTCGTCGCCGCTGTTCTTGCCGTCGTCGCCCCCACTGCAGGCCGAAAGCACCAGCACGCCGCCGAGCAGTGCGGACGCGGCCACGAGGCCTCTGCGCCGCTTGCTGACCGTCATCACACGCTTCTCCATCGTCGCCGATTCCCTGCCATCTCTTTTCAGAACACCCATTCCGCCACGCGCGGTTTCGCTTCGGGCGCCGATGTGGCGCACACCACTGACCGACGCGCCTCCGGAGGCTCCGGTTCCGGCTGTACCGGCTATGGGCTCCCCCTTCGGACACGGATGCCAACGGGCCCCGGTTCGCCGACGCGGCGCCCCGGGGCCCCGGCGGGCTCCGGCTCATCCGTCCTCGGGTGGCCCCGGAGGCCCCGGAGGTGCGGGGCTCCGGGGTTCAGGTTGTTACAGCCGCCCGGCGCGGTCGCTCTGGCTTTCGTCTTCGTCGTCCTCGCCGTCGTCCATCTCCCCATCTTCCTCGTCGAGAATCCACTCTTCGGCATCGGGGTCGTAGTCGATTTGCTCACAGCTCCATGACGCCTGGGCGAGATCCACGCCCGGGACCTCGCCGAGCAGGTCGAAGGGGTCGACGAGATACGCGAGCGCCTCGGCGGCGTCCTCGCGTACGGCGGATCCGGCGTGCAGGCGTTCCTCGTCCGGCATGAGGCCGTCCGCTTCGATACGGTCGAGGGCGGCGCCGGTCAGCGCCTCCGGTTCCGCGACCTCCAGCACCAATTCGACGTGTAGCCGCACATAGCGTGATGTCTCAGAAGTGGTCATACGACGGAGACTAGGCCTCAGGGACACCCGACTTTCCTGCGACCCGCTGCTTTCACTAGCATCGCGGCAGCATCACCGCACACGGCCAATTCGCCGATGTCACAAGGGGGATCGATCCCGTGTCCGTCGCTCGCCGTCCACTGCTGACCGCCACCGCGGCCGGCACCCTTCTCTGCGCTCTGTGGTTCGTCCCCTCGGCAAACGCGACAGCTGGCGGTGCGGCCGCGCAGCCGGCCCAGGAGCAGTCCGGAGCTTCCGCTTCCGGCTCGGCGCCGACCACGCGGAACGGCTCCGAGGAGCTGGCTCTGGCCGACACGGGCAGCGTGCGGACCGCACCGTATCTGATCGGCGGGATGGCGTTCCTGGGGATCGGGGCCGGGTTCGTGAGCTTCGCGGTGCGCAGGACAGGACCGGCCACATGGCCTGAAGCACGACAGACCTGAAGCACGACAGCAGGGCCTCCCCCGGGCGGGGAGGCCCTGCTCTGCCTGCTACGGCGCGTACGGCGCCGGTGCACGGCCTAGGCCAGCGGGCCGGTCACCGGCTCCACGGCGGCGACGAGCTTGCCGTCCCGTACGAACTCCTCGGCGGCAGCCAGGTCCGGCGCGAGGAAGCGGTCGGGTCCCGGGCCTTCGACGCCCGCCGCGCGCAGCGCCCCGATGGCGGCCTGCGAGGCGGGAGCCGGGGTCACATGGCGCCGCAGCTCGATCGCGCGGGTCGCCGCGTACAGCTCCACGGCGATGATCCGGGTGAGGTTCCCGATCGCCGTGCGCAGCTTGCGGGCGGCCGACCAGCCCATGGAGACATGGTCCTCCTGCATCGCGGAGGACGGGATGGAGTCGACAGACGCCGGGACGGCCAGTCGCTTCATCTCGCTGACCAGGGCGGCCTGCGTGTACTGGGCGATCATCAGACCCGAGTCGACGCCGGCGTCGTCGGCGAGGAAGGCCGGCAGGCCGTGCGAGCGGTTCTTGTCGAGGAGCCGGTCGGTGCGGCGCTCGGCGATGGAGCCGAGGTCGGCGGCGGCGATCGCCAGGAAGTCGAGGACGTACGCGACGGGGGCGCCGTGGAAGTTCCCGTTGGACTCGACACGGCCGTCGGGGAGCACGACGGGGTTGTCGACGGCGGAGGCGAGCTCACGCTCGGCGACGAGCAGGGCGTGCGCGAGGGTGTCGCGGCCGGCGCCCGCGACCTGCGGGGCGCAGCGCACCGAGTACGCGTCCTGGACGCGGGGCGCCTCCTCCTCCTGGAAGTGCCCGGTGAGCCCGGAACCGGCGAGCACGCGCAGCATGTTGTCGGCGGAGGCGGCCTGGCCGGGGTGGGGCCTGATGGCATGCAGCTCGGGGGCGAGGACCTTGTCCGTGCCGAGCAGGGCCTCCAGGGAGAGGGCGGCGGTGATGTCGGCGGAGGTGTAGAGCCGCTGGAGGTCGGCCAGGGCCATGATCAGCATGCCGAGCATGCCGTCGGTGCCGTTGAGGAGGGCGAGGCCTTCCTTCTCGTGCAGCTCGACGGGCTCGATGCCGTGGGCGGCGAGGAGCTCGCCGGCGGGGCGGACCGTGCCGTCGGGCCCTTCCGCGTCCCCCTCCCCCATCAGCGTCAGCGCGCAGTGGGACAGCGGCGCGAGGTCACCGGAGCAGCCGAGCGAGCCGTACTCGTGGACGACGGGCGTGATCCCGGCGTTGAGCACATCGGCCATGGTCTGCGCGACCTGCGGGCGCACTCCGGTGCGGCCGGAGGCCACGGTCTTCAGCCGCAGGAACATCAGCGCGCGAACGACCTCGCGCTCGACGCGCGGGCCCATGCCGGCGGCGTGCGACCGGACGATGTTGCGCTGCAGCTGGGTGCGGAGCTCGTGACCGATGTGCCGGGTCGCGAGCGCGCCGAAACCGGTCGACACGCCGTACACCGGCTCGGGCTTCGCGGCCAGCGCGTCCACGATCTCCCGCGCGGCGGCGAGGGCGGCGACGGCGTCCTCGGAGAGCTCGATACGGGCGTTGCCGCGGGCGACGGCGATGACGTCCTCGACGGTGGTCCCGGATGTCCCCACCACGACAGTGTGCATATCCATATTCAGCACCCTACGGATTGAATCTCTTTCTGTCACCACCTCTGCGGGGAGGGACTCCTTACGCCTGCGTGCGGGCGTCGGAGCCCGTCCGGCGCTTGAGCACACGACCGGCGGCCGTACGGAGGTCCCGGGACCTGCCGGTCCGGAGACCTGCCCCGGTTCCCTGCCGCGTCAATGACGCGCATCGCGGAAGCGGCGGCGGTCCTGGGGGGTGGAGGGCGGCGCGTCCGCGAGCGGGAGGACCGTGTCGTCGCGGCCCGCGACGACCGCGGCGCGGGAGCGGGCGGCCTTCGCCCGGTACTGGGCCGCGTCGGCCAGACGGAACAGACGGCGGGCCGAGCGGACCGGGCCGATGGGGTCGCCGGTGGAGGCCACGCCGCAGGCCACACCCTCCCCCAGCTTCAACTCGGCCGCACGCTCGCACAGTTCGTCGGCTACCTTCACCACGTCGTCCGCCGGGGGCCCGACCGTCAGCAGGCAGAACTCGTCACCGCCCAGCCGTGCCGCCAGCGCGCCCGGCAGCATCGCCCCGCAGAGCGACAGCACCGAGCCGAAGCGCTCCAGCAAACGGTCGCCCGTCGCATGGCCGAGGGTGTCGTTGACCCGCTTGAGACCGTTCAGGTCGCAGACCACCAGCGAGACCACCGAACCGTCCGTACGGTGCTGTTCGACAGCCTCGTCGAGCCGCATGTCCACGGCCCGCCGGTTCGCGAGCCCGGTGAGCGGGTCCGTGAAGGCGAGCCTGCGGACCTCCTCCAGCCGCTCCTGCTGCGCGATCCCGGCCGCCACCACCGACGCCAGCACCGTCGCGAAGTCCGCGTCGTCCCGGTCGAACACGGGCCGGCCCGCCGCCCGGGCCACGTACAGCTCCCCCCACGCCCGCCCGTGCAGCACGATCGGTGCGACGACGCAGCAGCCCCGCCCACGCTGCCGCAGCGCGTCGACGCGGTGATGGCTGTAGCCGTGGTCGTCCGCCGCCGGACCCTCCGCCGTCTCGACCCACGCGCGCGGTGCACCGCCCCCCGCCCACTGCTCATGGAGAAACTCCGTGATCTCCGGGAAGCGGTGCACCGGATAGGTCTCGCCGTCCGGGAACTCCTCCTCGTCCGCGGCCCTGTCCCCCGCGTTGACGAGCACCTTCAGCCGGCCACAGTCCCGCTCCCAGACCGACAGCGCGGCAAAGCTCCCGGCCAGCGCGTCACACGCGCCCACGGCGGCCGCCCGCCACGACTCCCGCGGAGTGTGCGCGGCGGCCATCGACTGTGCGAGCGCCACCACGGCTCGCAGCCGAACATCCTCACCCATTACCCCAGCTTAGGGACATTCAGGAAGGTTTCACTCGACGGGTGGGAAGGATTCACTCGCCGGGCCATTCCGGCTTCCGCTTCTCGTTGAACGCCGCGACGCCCTCGGCCCGGTCCCCGGAGAACGCGACCGACCGCCACGCCGCGTCCTCGACCTCCAGACCGGCCCGCAGGTCGAGCCCCTGCCCGAGCCGCAGCGCCCGCTTGGCGGCCCGCAGCCCGACCGGCGAGTTCGCCGCGATCCGCGCCCCGAGTTCCAGCGCGGCCGTACGGGCGTCCTCGGCCAGCTCGTCCACCAGGCCCAACTCCCGCGCCTCGAACGCCTCCACGCGACGCGCCGTGAACACCAGCTCCGCCGCGCGCGCCGCACCCACCCGGCGGGGCAGCAGCTGCGTACCGCCGCCGCCCGGGATCACCCCCACGGACACCTCGGGCAGCCCCACGACCGTCGTCGCGTCGGCCACGATCACATCGCAGGCGAGCGCCAGCTCGAACCCGCCGCCCAGCGCGAAGCCGTGCACTGCCGCGACCGTCGGCATCGGCAGTTCCAGCACTCCGGTGTACGCCGCCCGGGCGGTCGGCCGCTGCCGTACCAACTCGGCATCCGTGAAGGAGTTCCGCTCCTTGAGGTCGGCGCCCACGCAGAACGCCCGCTCGTTCGAGGATGTCAGCACGGTCACCCGGACCGCGGGATCCGCCGCGAGCGCCTCGCACGCCGCGCCGATCGACCGGGCCATGTCCGTCGACACCGCGTTCATCGCCTTCGGCCGGTCGAGCACCAGCTCGGCGACGTGCCCGTCCTCAAGGCGGCGTACGACGACGAATTCCCCGAACCGCTGCTCGGACATATGGATAGCCTCCTGGTTAACGATGGTTCACCGGGAGGATCCTAGGGCCTGGCCCGAGCCCGGCAAGATCCGAACGACAGGCCCTAGGTGGGGCGCCTCGTCAACAGCCAGGGCTCCACCACACCCAGTCCACGCACCGGCCGCTGCCACATCGGCTGCAGCGCGAAACGGTACGACGGCGGCGTCCGGCCCTCCTTCTCCGCCGCGACCGCCTCTTCCGCCGCCTGCGCCTCCGACACCGGCGCGTCGCCCGCACGCGACAGCTCCTCCGCGAACGCCCCGTCCACCAGGACCGCGTCCTTCGGCGCTATCGAGGTGAGCCGGCTCGCCAGGTTCACCGTCGTACCGAACACATCGCCCATCCGGGTCGTGACCGTGCCGAAGGCGATCCCGACCCGCAGCGCCGGCATGGACTCGTCATGCGTCAGCGTCTCGATGAGCCGCATCGCGATCTCCGCGGCCGTGCCCGCGTCGTCCGCCGCGTACAGCACTTCGTCACCGAGGGTCTTGATCAGCCGACCGCCGTGCGCCGCGACCAGGTCGGCGCAGGTCGTCTCGAACGACTCGACCAGCTCGCCGAGCTCCTCCTCCTCCAGCCGGCGGGTCAGCCGGGTGAAGCCGACGAGGTCCGCGAAGCCGACCGCGAGCCGCCGGTCGACCATTTCCTCGTCGTCCGCGGCCTGCACGACCCGACCGGTCGCGGCGGCCAGCTGGCGCCGCCACACATAGACCAGGAACTCCTCCAGCTCCGGCAGCAGCAGCTCGACCAGCGGATACGTGACCTCGGTGCGGGTCATGCCCGGCTCCGGCGGCTCGGTCAGCCCCTCCAGGAAGGAGTCGATCTGCCATTCCGCGAGGCGCGCCGTGGTCTGCCCGGTCGACCGGGCAACCTGCACCGCCATCGGCTCGCTCAGCAGTCCCGCCTCGACCAGACCGGCGAGCCGCCGCAGGGCCAGGACGTCGGCCTCGGTGAGGGCCTTGGCCTGGCCGATGTCGGCGAAGCCCATGGCCCGCCAGAAGCGGGACGCCAGGTCCATGGAGACACCGGCGGTCCTGGCCGCCTGGAACGGTGTGTAGCGGCGGTCGGCGCCGAGGATCAGCTGCTCCAGACGGATGGCGAGCGGGTCCTTGGTCGGTTCGGCCGTGTGGTCGACCTCGTGGTGCGGCGTCGGGTGGACGTCCGACTGCTGCTTCCGGCCGGAACCGGAGGAACCCTTGCCGGAGGAGCCCGCGCCGGAAGTCGTGTCGTCGACGGTCACCGGCCGCCTCCTGCCCGTTCCCTGCGCACTGCCCTGCCGATCTGTCATGCCGTGCCGGTCCGTGGATCCCACGGACCCCCGGCGCGGCCTCAACGATACGGCAGGTGTGCCCTGGCTCACGTCCTGGTTGCCCGGCCGGTTCAGCCGCCCGGGCGCAGGTGGACGATGTCGCCGGCGCCGATGGGGTGATCCTCGCCGTCCGGAGTGGTCACCACGAGCCGCCCGTCGCCGTCGATCGCGACCGCCTCGCCGGTGAGCGAGCGGTCGCCCGGCAGCTCGGCCCGGACCGTGCGGCCCAGCGTCGAGCAGCCCGCCGCGTAGGTCTCCTGGAGCCTGGACAGGTGCGGATCGCCGCCCGCGTCGCGCCACTGTCCGTACCAGTGCTCCAGTGAGCGCAGCAGTGCCCGCAACAGTGGGTCACGGTCGGTGGACACGGAGTCGGCGAGGGCGAGGGAGCCGGCCTCGGGGACGGGGAGTTCGTTCTCACGCAGGGTGACGTTGATGCCGATGCCGATGACGACACCGTCGTCACCCGTGCGCTCGGCGAGGATGCCGCCGGTCTTGCGCTCCTCGCCGTGGACCTTCACCAGCAGGTCGTTCGGCCACTTGAGGGCGAAGTCGGTGCCCGCGGCCTTGGCCAGGCCGGTCGCGGCGGCGACCCCGGTGAGCAGTGGCAGCCAGCCCCAGCGCTCGACCGGCACGTCCGGCTTGAGCAGTACGGAGAGGAAGAGCCCGGAGCGCGCGGGCGCCGTCCAGGTGCGATCGAGGCGGCCGCGGCCCGCGGTCTGCTCCTCGGCGACGAGCACGGCGCCCTCGGGGAGCTCAGCGGCGCGGGCCGCGAGATCGGAATTGGTGGAGCCGGTCGCCGCGACGATGTCGAGCGAGGTCCACAGACCGCCCGGGCGCAGCAGGGCGCGGCGCAGCGCGGCAGCGTTCAGCGGGGGCCGGTCGAGGTCGGACCAGCGGCCTTGGGAGGCGTCGTCAGGCGTCATGCCGCACAGCTTGGCCGTTCCCGTGCCCGTGAGGCGAACGGGCCTCGGGGACGGCGCGGCGCATCCCGGGCGGCGGGCGCGTTGGTGAGCCAGGGAACGGGCGCGGTGGTGGCCCGGGAACGGGCGCGGTGGAGGAGGCGCGGTGGAGCGCGATGATGGGCATGGGCGGGCGGAAACCCGTACCGGATCTCGTTCGCAAGCGCAGTGCGGTGTGGCAAACGCCGCACTGCCGAACCGTATCCGCGCCGATACGCTACGAGTCAGTAGCCAAGAACCCCGTGACCAGGCAGGGAGCCGCATCCCGATGTCCGAGATCGACATTCGTACGACCGCGGGAAAGATCGCTGATCTCCAGCGCCGCATCGACGAGGCAACACACGCGGGCTCCGAGCGTGCGGTCGAGAAGCAGCACGCCAAGGGCAAACTGACGGCCCGTGAGCGGATCGAGCTCCTCCTTGACGAGGGCTCGTTCGTCGAGCTGGACGAGTTCGCCCGGCATCGCTCGACCAACTTCGGCCTGGAGAAGAACCGCCCGTACGGAGACGGGGTCGTCACCGGCTACGGCACCGTGGACGGGCGCCCGGTGGCCGTGTTCTCGCAGGACTTCACCGTCTTCGGCGGGGCGCTGGGCGAGGTGTTCGGCCAGAAGATCGTCAAGGTGATGGACTTCGCGCTGAAGACCGGCTGCCCGATGATCGGCATCAACGACTCCGGCGGCGCCCGGATCCAGGAGGGCGTCATGGCCCTCGGCATGTACGGCGAGATCTTCCGCCGCAACACGCACGCCTCCGGTGTGATCCCGCAGATCTCGCTGATCGTCGGCCCGTGCGCGGGCGGTGCTGTCTACTCCCCCGCGATCACCGACTTCACGGTGATGGTCGACCAGACCTCGCACATGTTCATCACGGGCCCCGACGTCATCAAAACGGTCACCGGTGAGGACGTCGGCTTCGAGGAGCTGGGCGGAGCCCGTACGCACAACACCACCTCCGGTGTCGCTCATCACATGGCGGGCGACGAGAAGGACGCGATCGAGTACATCAAGTCCCTGCTGTCGTACCTGCCGTCGAACAATCTGTCCGAGCCGCCGGCCTTCCCCGAGGAGGCCGCTCTCGACCTCACGGACGAGGACCGCGAGCTGGACACACTGATCCCGGACAGCGCCAACCAGCCGTACGACATCCACACCGTCATAGAGCACGTGCTGGACGACGGTGAATTCCTGGAGACACAGGCGCTGTTCGCGCCGAACCTCGTCACGGGCTTCGGGCGTGTCGAGGGCTACCCGGTCGGCATCGTCGCCAACCAGCCCATGCAGTTCGCGGGCTGTCTCGACATCAACGCGAGCGAGAAGGCCGCACGGTTCGTGCGCACCTGCGACGCCTTCAACATCCCGGTGCTGACCTTCGTGGACGTCCCTGGCTTCCTGCCGGGCGTGGACCAGGAGTACGGCGGCATCATCCGGCGCGGCGCCAAGCTGATCTACGCATACGCGGAGGCGACGGTTCCGCTGATCACGGTGATCACGCGGAAGGCGTTCGGCGGCGCGTACGACGTCATGGGCTCCAAGCACCTCGGCGCCGACCTGAACCTCGCCTGGCCGACCGCGCAGATCGCGGTGATGGGAGCGCAGGGCGCGGTGAACATCCTGCACCGCCGTACGATCGCGGCGGCCGATGACCCGGAGTCCCAGGAGACGCTCCGTGCCGAGCTGATCGCGGACTACGAGGACACCCTGCTCAACCCGTACATCGCGGCCGAGCGCGGATACATCGACGCGGTGATCATGCCGTCCGACACCCGCGCGCAGATCGTGAAGGGCCTGCGTCAGCTGCGAACGAAGCGGGAAAACCTTCCTCCGAAGAAGCACGGCAACATTCCCCTGTAGCCCCCTGGACCTCGAGGAGTCGAGATGATCAAGGTCGTACGGGGCAATCCGACCCCGGAGGAGCTGGCCGCCGCACTGGCGGTGGTCCAGGCGCGCGCCGCGGCGACGGCCTCGGCCGTGTCCGGCGCGCCGCAGCCGCCCGAGGGCTGGTCGGATCCCGCGCGCATCGCGCGGGAGCGGGCACTGCAGCCGGGGCCGCGGGCCTGGTCGCGCACGTTCTGGCCCAGCTAGGCCGTGTTTTAGAACTCCCGCCTGGCTCGCGACGCCTGGCACGGTGGGTGCGTTCACCGTAGCTTCACCTGTGCGTGATTAGTCCGTTGGCACCGGGGCGCCTGAGTACGGATACTCAGGCGCCCCGGACACCACAGCATCAGGATCGAAGGCATGCTGTGGTCCGACCCCGAGAACGAGCCTCCCCAGGAGATGCGCGACATGCAGGTGATGATGCGGCGCGCGGGGATCCTGCTGGCGATCGCGATGATCGTCGCGATGTTCGTCGTGGGTCTGCACTGAGCGGCGGGTCAGCACTCAGCGGCGGGTCAGCGCCGAATCGTGGTCCGCACTGGATCGCAGGTCCGCGCTGAACCGCTGGTCCACACCGGATCGTGGGTCCGCAGCGGTGGGTTGCGTTGAGCCGTGGGTCGCACTGAGCAGTGGGTCCGCATCAGCGGCCGGCCCGCATCGACCCGACCCCGGGACCGCAGCACACCCCGCCCCCTACGATGGCCCGCATGACCGATCAGCGCCGCCGCCTCGTCCTCGCCTCCGCCTCGCCCGCCCGCCTGAACCTGCTCCGCCAGGCCGGACTCGCCCCCGAGGTGATCGTCAGCGGTGTCGACGAGGACGCGCTGACCGCCCCGACCCCGGGTGAGCTCGCCCTGGTCCTCGCCGAGGCGAAGGCCGCCGCGGTGGCCGCCCTGCTCGGGACCGCCGGCGCACTCGTCATAGGCTGCGACTCCGTCCTCGAACTCGACAACGAGGCCCTCGGCAAGCCGGCCGACGCGGAAGAGGCCATCGCTCGCTGGAAGTCCATGCGCGGGCGCGCGGGCATCCTGCAGACCGGTCACTGCGTGATCGACACCGCCTCCGGCCGCCGCGTCTCGGCCACGGCCTCCACCACGGTCCGCTTCGGCGACCCGACGGACGCCGAGATCGCCGCGTACGTCGCGAGCGGCGAACCGCTGCACGTGGCGGGCGCGTTCACGCTGGACGGCCGCTCGGCACCGTTCGTCGACGCGATCGAGGGCGACCACGGCAATGTGATCGGGCTGTCGCTGCCGCTGCTGCGGCGGCTGCTGGGCGAGCTGGAGATCCGGATCACGGACCTCTGGGTCTGAGGCACCGGGCCTCGACGTCCGTCAACTCCCGTCGGCCGCAGAACGGTCACGCAGTGGCGGGACCGTCGGAGACCGGAGACCCCGCGTCGGCGGGCACCGGCTCCTCCGCGTCCGCCGCCTCCGGCTGGGCGTACAGCACGAGCGACAGCACGACCAGCCCCAGCACCACCATCAGGAACGCGAAGGCGTGCCAGCCGACCAGGCCCACGGTCAGGGCGCCGAGGACACCGTGCAGGACCGCGCAGGCGATCAGCAGGATGCGGCCGAAGCGGCCGGGCGCACGGTCACGCAGGCCGGTGACCAGCAGCACCACACCGCAGACGGCCAGGTAGAAGCCGAGGACGCCGCCCATCACCCAGGTACTCATGGCCATGACATCCGGATCCAGGCCGTCCAGGGACATGTTCTGGCCGTCGACGAAGGTGGCGAGGATGCCGTTGATCGCCACGATGCCGACTGCTTCCAGAAAGAGCACGATCGCGGCCACCACAGCCACCGGTCTCCGCGCCACGACGCCCACCCCTCAGGTTCCCAGCCTCTGTTACCAGCAGTACGAACGACACCTCGAACGCTACTAATGGGTAAACCACCGGACAAGGGTCTGAGCACAGGCAAAGAATCATTCGGCCATTCGTAGGGACTCCACAAAGAATCACGATCGGCCGAGGGGCGGCAGAACAGAGACCTTGACCACATCGGAGAGCTACTCTGCGGTGAAGAAACTCGGCGTACCGTGGTGCGACAAGGGGTTTCGCGTCGCGAGCACGCCTCGAATCACGCTCCGTGTGGGCAAGCTCACCATTGGGGACGGGTCGAAAGGCCGTGTCGGCAGTCCCTAAACTCAGCGTGTTTCAGGGAAGTCTTCGGCGCGGTGACCCGCCGAGCACCCCGGCCCGGGAGACCGGCCGGGAGTCCGGGGGTGGCCCCCGGGATAACACAGCAAGGAGGGAGCCATCGTGCGCAAGGTGCTCATCGCCAACCGAGGCGAGATCGCTGTCCGCGTTGCCCGTGCATGCCGGGACGCCGGGATCGCGAGCGTAGCCGTCTAC